>CAZCPI010000451.1:0-1509 GCA_964500535.1 uncultured Bacteroidales bacterium | reverse complement strand
GCAGAAATATAGATTAAGTTGTGAGCGAATTAAAACTATTTGATAGTAAACAGATAAGATCATTCTGGAATGAGGATGATGGGGAATAATTTACAAATACTATAAGCTATAATGTTTGGAATGACATATATGATTGAATAGAATGAAAGATTTAACAAACTCGAACATAGCGCGGCAAAATATATTAAACAATACTTATGCTATTGAAGAAATTCAGTATGCTATAGGTATTGAAGGGATTATGTTTGAAAATCAGTTCCGGTTTTTAAAAAGTCAAATTGCTTCTTTCTTCGAGATCGATGAACGAACTGTTGAACGTTATCTCGAAATTCATGAAAATGAATTAAAGATAAATGGTTACGAGGTTTTAAGAGGTAAGCGGCTGAAAGACTTAAAGTTGCAAATTAAAAATATGGATGTGGGCGACATTTATGTCGCTCAGTCGACCGCGAATTTAGGACTTTTTAATTTTCGGGCTTTCTTGAATTTGGGCATGTTGCTGACAGAGAGTGAGAAAGCAAAATCTCTCAGAGGAATTGTTCTTGATATTGTTCTTGATACGATTAATAAGCGAACCGGAGGTTGTACTAAATATATAAATCAAAGAGATGAGGATTTTATTCTTAGTTACTACAAAGAAGAAAGCTATAGAAATGAGTTTACTGATGCCTTAAGCAATTACATTGCTAGGATAAAGGGCATTGTATTGAACCAACTGTTATCTTCGCCGATTTTGGATTGCTCGCGTACTAAAATGATGCAGCTATCAATAAACAGGTTATGGGCTGCAGTACATCAGGAACGTTTATTCTGATGATAATGATCCCTTGTAAGGATTTATCGTGACTCCTCTAAACTCATTAATCTCAGCGCAATCACACAGCCGGAAGTTTATAGTGTAGTGGTTCTGGATTTTGTGTTCGTGGAAGTGGGCGTAGTACCAGTCGGTTATGGTGGAATGGTTTTCGTAAAGGTTGTCGAAGATCTGGTCCATCGTGTGGCGTTCGGTGTCAAGGGTTTCGTCAAGGGCAGGATCTTTGAGAAGCCAGTATGGGATGCCTTGCTTGGTGGTGGGGTAGGCGAATGAAGGGCAGGAGTGGGTTGCGATGATTTGGAGGTTGTTGGCATACCTGGCGTTGATTTCATTAAGCATTTCAGGGTCGTAAACCGGGAGCTCTGCGTCGCCCCAGTATAATTTGCTTTTGCATCGCAATTGTTCGCGTATCCGGTAGGTGCGGTCTATGGATGTTGCGCCGCCTATACACAGCACGTTTGCTATTCCGGCTACTTCCACGACTGTATAATCGGGTATCAGGTGGATTTGCTTGTATTTGGCGAATGTGCCTTTGAAATATTCCGGATCATCATGATTACCGCGAAACATCACCAGTTGATTGCCTGTCTTTGACAGCTTAAGATTCAGCTTTTTAAACAATGTCAGGTAATAATTTTCATGGTGAAACCCCATGCCGATATCACCGCAAACAATCAGAACGGTTTCAGTATAGT
>CAZCPI010000450.1:0-1521 GCA_964500535.1 uncultured Bacteroidales bacterium | reverse complement strand
ATTGAAATATGTACGGCAGAAGATTTTGAACCGGGTTTTATTGGTGGGTTGAGAAGGGATAAAACCTTATTGGAAGAGATGGTTAAGGAATGGGATTTGGTTGACCAGGATCCCAAACTTGAAATATTCAAAGAATACCTTACCAAAAAACTGTTTGACAGGTCAATTAATAAGGAGCAAAAGCTTGTAGTCTTTTCGGAATCCAAGGAAACCACTCTTTATCTTAAGGATGAATTAACCAAAGCAGGTTTTGAAAAAATCCTTGTTGTTGACAGTAGTAGCAGAAAAGACAGATTCCCACTGGTAAAAGCAAACTTTGATGCCAATATACCTCTTACCGAGCAAAAGGACGATTATGATATGGTCATCAGCACGGAGGTATTAGCCGAAGGGATAAACATGCACAGGTCAAATATTGTCGTCAACTATGATACCCCATGGAACAGCACTCGATTGATGCAGCGCATTGGCAGAGTAAACAGGATTGGCTCCAAAGCCAGTAACATTTACGTTTTCAACTTCTTCCCTACTGCTAAAGTGAACAATGATATTGAACTGGAGAAAAAGGCAATCATGAAGTTACAGGCTTTCCACAGTGCCATGGGTGAAGACAGCCAGATTTACTCACAGGATGAAGTAACTGAGAGTTTTGGACTTTTTGACAAAACGGTAAATGAAGAAAAGGACGAGAAATTAAGAATCTTGCTGGAGTTGCGAAAATTCAGGAAGGACAATCCCGATTTGTTCAAACAAATAAAGAATATGCCCACCAGGGCAAGAGTTGGTAGGAAAAGCCCGGTACTAAAGAGCTCAACCATCACTTTCATCAGAAACGAAAAAAGGGATGCTTTTTTATTAGTCAGGGAAAATGGTGAGATAGATGAACTTACTTTCTTACAGGCAGAAAAGGAGTATTTCGCTAAAGTAACTGAAAAGGCAATTGACCTGAACGAATATCACCACGACCAGGTTAAGAAGGCAATCCAGTTATTTGCCCATAAATTAGAGGAAGAAAAAAGCAAGGAAAGAAAAATTGATACCACACAGGGGCCTAATGAAAAAAGAGCTTTAGCATTTTTAGATGCTATTACTAACATTCAGGTTGCAAATCCGGAAGAAAAAGAGCTTTTGCAAAATGCTAAACAGGCAATACGCTTGGGTAAGTTTCAAAACCTGCAAAGGGATGTGAATAAACTTGCCAAAGCTGTTAAAACTGTACCCTTAAAACAAGCCTTGCTTTTGGAAGAGGTTATTAAGATACTTCAAAAGTACCCTCTGCAAGCTATCGAGGATGATGTTGCCCCTGTTTTACAGCCAATTTTTAACCTCAAAGAGTTTAAACCGGAGATAATAATCAGTGAGAGTTTTAATATTTAACAATCCATTATTCTATGCAAGAAAAAGAGCTAAAGCAAGTATTGACCGGTTCCTACGACTTTTCAAAGTGGCATAGGGTAATTGATTACGTTTTCCCTCAATGCAGCTTCGAAAGCAGCATTGTTTCAATCGAAAATAATAACG
>CAZCPI010000449.1:0-1527 GCA_964500535.1 uncultured Bacteroidales bacterium | reverse complement strand
AGGCGATATGTAGCTACTTGCACCACAAAGTAGAAAGTATTTATTATCGGCTTTAGCGTTGGCGCCACTGTTGCATGGAGATGCAGTGAAAATCCTTTATGCAGTGGGATTATCGCTTGCTATGGTTCACGCATCAGAGACTATATGAATATTAACCCTGCTTGTCCAGCGCTTTTACTATATGCAAAGAATGATTCTTTTGATGTACCAGCTACAGTTTATCAATTAAAAAATAAAACGAATCTAACGATAGAAATATTTGATGCTGAACACGGGTTTATGGATTCCCATTGTATATCATATAATGAAAGTCAATCAAAAATAGCAGACACAATTATAGAACGGTTTATAAGTGAATTTACAAAATGAGAAAACTCCCCGAATGGGCGTCTTTATAAATATTTTTGGGGCATCAGCTCCTGCTTGTTATATTACGATTACCGATCAGAGTTTTCTTGCAAAGAGATGATGGGCGGATTTATATTTTGAGAAGGGATGCAGTTTTTTTGGAACAAAACTTAACAACAGGGAAAATCGCGAAACCACTGATATCTTTTAGTTTACCTATGATTTTAGGTACCGATAAAAAGCTCGAGTATATGGCCAAAACAGTAATTGATAAGATTCGCGCCGATATAACGGATTACTATAATTTTAATAACTGATTTCAGGAGTATTTATGATAAGAAATATTTTATTCGATTTAGATGATACTTTACTCGATTTCCATATGGCAGAAAAGATCGCCCTCAAAAAGACCTTGCTGCATTTAGGTATTGAGCCAAAAGAGGAATTTCTTACAAGATATAGCGAGATTAATCTTGCTCAGTGGAGAATGCTGGAACAGGGCAAGCTCACGCGGTCACAAGTGAAATTACGGCGTTACCAGATCTTGTTTGACGAAATTGGTGCGGATTGTTCCGCCGAACAGGCCACCGAGTATTATGAAAATTTGCTCTGTTTGGGGCATTATTTCATCGAAGGTGCAGAAGAGACGCTGAAAGTTCTTTCAAAGGATTATTGCCTATTCATTGCGTCAAATGGTACTGCGAAGGTTCAGCGAAGCAGAATTGAGAGCGCAGGGATTTGGAAGTATCTGTCCGGCTTGTTCATTTCTCAGGAGATCGGCTATGATAAGCCGAGTATTGGATTTTTTAATTACTGCTTTGCCCATATTGACGGTTTTTGCAAAGCGGAAACAACCATTGTCGGGGATAGCCTGACCTCAGATATAAAAGGTGGAAATATTGCCGGAATTACAACTGTTTGGTACAACCCCAAAGGTTCTAGCAACAGTTCAGATGTTAAACCTCATTTTGAGATTCGGCATCTTTCGGAACTTGAATGTTTATTCAAAACGATATGAGCAAGCCCTCCGAAGACATATGCTTATTGCTATCAACGTAAACTAGTTAATCTTCAAATTAAGAGGCTTTTCTTTAATAAGACGGCCACGAGCGTGTTATATCCCTATCACAACTGAAAACTTCGTATTATAAAAATCAGCTAATTTTTTGTATTCCTTTT
>CAZCPI010000448.1:0-1533 GCA_964500535.1 uncultured Bacteroidales bacterium | reverse complement strand
AACTCATCCCCATGCAACCAAATCCTATAGCTGAGACTTCCAGCCCGCTGTTACCTAACTTTCTTGTCTTCATATGATAATATATATTTTTCACTAAGGTCGTATGGATAGACGTATGCCAAAGTTATTACAAACATAAATCTTAAGATTAAGCATGCTCGTTTCATACGTAATTTTAAATAATTTATCTGCTTGGAGCTATCCCAAACTGTTTCTTGTAAGCATTCGAGAAATGTGAGAGGTTTTTGAAACCAACCTCAAGATAAACATCTGATATCTTTCTATTTCCATTTCTGATTTCTTCATGAGCTACCTTCAGACGTTTGTCAATCAACCATCTTTGTGGTGGCAGGTTGCTTATTTTTCTGAAATCTCTTTTGAATGAAGCCAGACTACGTCCGGTAAATGTTGCTATTTGCTCAATTGACAAATCCATCATGTAATTTTCTTCCATAAAGTCAAGAATATCAATTTTCCATGGTTCGGTAAAATCAAATAAAGCCGGGTAGAAACGTTTATCTATGCTTAATAGTGAGTAAACGCCTTCCTGAAGCTTTAATTGCATCAGTTCTTTGGCCGGCTCTTTATCTGAATCAAAATACGGCATCATTGAACTAAACAGACTATCAATATCAGCAGCTTTGGGCAGTTTAATTACACTAAGTTCTGGTTTCTCAACGTCATCAGGGATCGACTTTTTGTCAAGACTCTGATAAAAGTCCCGCAAGAAATTACGTTTGAAAATCATGAATATTCCCTGGAACTGTTCGTCACCCAATGGTTGTTTGGTCATTCTGACTCTGTTATCTCTTCTCAGAAATGCACAATCCCCCTTATGCAAAGCTATCTTTTTATCATTTTCTTCCAGTAAAATCTCACCTGAATAAACATATACCAACATATGATTATCAATCATTTGGGAGCAGCTTGTTTCATTATTGAAATAATAGCTGAAAAAAATATCATTATAATTGAATCTTAGTGATTCGGAGCGATCAAAAATCATAAATAAATCTATTTGATTATTTTAGTCTTTTTCAACCATTCATTAATTCGGTCATTGGAAGTATGAGCCGCGCTGCCTCGTACAGCCAGTCCCTCAAGAATAGCTGATTTCGGACACATCTTTTTCAGATCTGCTACACTACTACCTAGACCACTACCTTCGTGCGTACAAAAGGGGATTAGAGTTTTTCCTGAAAAATCATACTGCGATAGAAAAACTTTTACGGCTTGAGGATAGGTACCCCACCAGTTAGGATATCCAATGAAAATAATATCGTATTTATCAATACCTTCTATCTTGCTCTTAATTTCTGGTCTGAAATCAGTATTGAGCTCTTTCTTTGCCTGGTTTACCACAGTGTTATAATCTTTTGGATAAGCTTTAGTAGTTTGGATTTCAAAAAAATCGCCATCTGTTTGTTTACTTATATAATATCCGACTGCACGTGTATTGCCACTGTGAGAAAAATATGCTACTAGAATTTTCTTTACGTTTGTTTCTGCGTTAATTTGTAAACCTGACATAAG
>CAZCPI010000447.1:0-1542 GCA_964500535.1 uncultured Bacteroidales bacterium | reverse complement strand
AAAAGATAGGAATACAAGAAAAGAATTTTCCCAAATAACCATTAGCCTTGCATCTCCGGAGTCAATACTGGAAAGATCTTTTGGCGAAGTGCTAAAGCCTGAAACAATAAACTATAGAACTTATAAACCGGAACGTGAAGGTCTTTTTTGTGAAAAAATATTTGGCCCTGTGAAGGATTGGGAATGTCATTGCGGTAAATATAAAAGAATCAGATACAAAGGTATCGTCTGCGACCGCTGTGGTGTTGAAGTTACTGAACGTAAAGTTCGTCGTGAAAGAATGGGACATATCCAATTGGTGGTGCCTGTCGCTCATATCTGGTTTTTTAAAACTTTGCCCAATAAAATTGGGGCATTGCTTGGATTGACTTCCAAAATTATAGATTCAATAATCTATTATGAAAAATATGTAGTCATTCAACCCGGTATTGCCGAATCAGATACTGTAACATGCAAAACGATCCTTTCAGAAGAAGAATATTTTGAAATTTTAGATAAACTTCCTCCTGAAAATAGATTACTTGAAGATACTGACCCTACTAAGTTTATTGCAAAAATGGGTGCTGAGGCACTGTATGATCTGCTTTGTCAAATAGACCTTGATAAAGAATCTTATGAATTGAGAGATAAGGCTAATAATGAAACTTCTCAGCAAAGAAAACAGGAAATCCTTAAAAGACTTCATGTTTATGAAGCTTTCCGTGATGGTAGAAAACGTGCTCTGAATAAACCTGAATGGATGATCGTGAAAATTGTTCCGGTGATTCCACCTGAACTCCGTCCTTTAGTGCCCCTTGATGGAGGCCGTTTTGCTACTTCCGACTTGAATGACCTTTATCGTAGGGTTATTATTCGGAATAACCGCTTAAAACGTTTGATCGAAATTAAAGCTCCTGATGTTATTATGCGTAATGAAAAACGTATGCTTCAGGAAGCTGTTGATTCGTTGTTTGATAATTCAAGAAAAGCTAATGCTGTTAAAACTGAATCCAATCGTGCTCTGAAATCCCTTTCTGATAGCTTGAAAGGTAAACAAGGTCGTTTCCGTCAGAATCTTCTTGGTAAGCGTGTCGACTATTCAGGCCGTTCGGTTATTGTCGTTGGTCCTGAACTTCACCTAAATGAATGTGGTCTGCCAAAAGATATGGCTGCTGAACTTTTCCAACCTTTTATTATCAGAAAAATTTTGGAAAGAGGAATTGTTAAAACAGTGAAATCTGCCAAAAAAATTGTTCTGAGAAAAGATCCAGTTGTATGGGAAATTCTTGAAAATATTCTTAAAGGTCATCCTGTAATTCTTAACCGTGCTCCTACTTTGCACCGATTGGGTATTCAGGCTTTCCAACCCCGATTGGTTGAAGGAAAAGCTATTAGGCTTCACCCTCTCTGCTGTACTGCTTTTAATGCCGACTTTGACGGTGACCAGATGGCTGTTCATGTTCCACTTGGAAATGCAGCTATCCTTGAAACACAAATGTTGATGCTTGCATCTCATAATATTATGAACCCTGCTAACGGAGCTCCTATTACCGTACCTTCTCA
>CAZCPI010000446.1:0-1544 GCA_964500535.1 uncultured Bacteroidales bacterium | reverse complement strand
TGAATATTTCAGCCGATTGAACTCTGATATGCTCTTCTCAATTCCAATGCCTCCGCATGTGGGTTATTTAAGTGAACCACAAAATGTTGGATCTGTTGTTAACAAAGGTGTTGAAGCAGAGCTAAATTATAAGATTATCAAAAACAGGAATGTTGAATGGTCAGTATATGGTAATATTACATTCATCGATGCTAAAATCAAAAAGTTACCTGAATATGTACAATATTCAACATACAAAGGCATAGCTCAAAACAGCTCAATACTTAAAGAGGGTGGCTCTTTGAATCAGATTTTTCTTGTAAGGTATGCAGGAGTTGATCCAATTACGGGAGTATCTCTTTATTATACCGATCCTGATAATGGTGACATGACTACAACTGCTAATTATGCAGATGCTAAACAGTCTGATTTAGGTGATGCAAGTTTTGACGCATACGGTGGTTTCGGAACAAATCTTGATGCATACGGATTTGATTTTGGTGTACAATTCGCTTACCAATTAGGTGGTAAGGCTTATGATGGTACATATCAGGAGTTAATGCATACAGGTAAACAAAGTGGTAGAAACTGGCATTATGATATTCTGAATGCGTGGACACCGGATAATACAAATACTAATATACCTCGTATTAATACTGCAGATGATATTGATCAGCAGAACAGCGACCGTTTCCTTGTAAGTACTTCTTATATTGGATTGAATTCACTCACGTTAGGCTATACTTTACCAAGCAAATTGACGAAAAGCTTACAGATAAGCAAACTTCGTTTTTATGTAACCGGTGACAATCTTGCCTTATGGAGCGCAAGAAAGGGATTTGACCCTCGTCAGACTCAAAATGCTCAAGGTTCAGGATTAGGTATCTCTACTACTTCAGGAAACTATGTTTATAGCCAGATGCGTTCGATTTCTGGTGGAGTTTCATTAACATTTTGATAAGTAAAATTATGAATATTATGAAAATAAAATTTTTTGCGCTATCAATACTTTTAGTATTCGCGTTGTTCGCAATACCATCTTGTACTGACCTTGATACACATTATGAAGGTGGTACGGTTGACGACGAACAAATAATAGAAACAGTTGCGGCTATTCCTTCAAGATCTGATGCAGCTGTAAATGGTATGTATTCACTTCTTGGTACTCCTGATATTTACTTTGGTTCAGGACGTGCTGACGATATGGGTTATATGGCAGTTTGTTTAGGCCAGGATCTTAATAGCGGTGATATGACTAATATTGTATCTGGTTATGACTGGTTCTCTGTAGCTAATGAATTTTCTGACAGAACTCCTACATACGCTAATCCTCAGATTCGTTTTGGTTTGTTTTACAAAATTATTTATGCAACCAAAGGTGTACTGGCAATGATACCTGATAGTACTGATCTTGCTGAACTTAAAGCTAAAAGAGGTCAGGCTAAAGCTATGCGTGCTTTCTCTTACTTGTCACTTGCTCCTTATTTCCAGTTTAAATATAAGGGAAATGAAGACAAACCATCTGTACCGCTTAATATAGAAGGTGTAGATCCTCGTAATAATCC
>CAZCPI010000445.1:0-1545 GCA_964500535.1 uncultured Bacteroidales bacterium | reverse complement strand
GTATGATCTGACCAGGCATGAGGTCATCGGTAAAATTCAGAATCTGTGCAAGGGAATGGATATTTCAAATTGACCCCTCCCCTTCCCGGTCCAGCAGGAAGCGGAAATTCAAAAGATACAGACGGCACACGAAAAGACGTGCATTGAGCCAACCTATCTCTGGTTGAATGCCCAGATCACGGGCAATTTTACTGTTGTTCCCTTTGCACCGGTATAGGTATAATCAAACAAATCCATTTGCACCCATTTTTGAAGTCATAAGATCGTCCCGCTTTTTTGCTGGGAGGGACAGCAAACATGAACGCAGATTGATTCTGTTATTTTTTAAGCCCAGTTTTTTTCTGATATTGCTTCGGTGCGTCGCAACGGTATTTATTGATAAATGGAGGATTTCGGCAATCTCTTTCGTATTCTTCCCTTTACGGATCAAATCCACGATCTGAATTTCCTGGGGCGTAATATTCCGATAAGTGACGGTGAGATTGGGAAAAAAAGGAGAAAGAACGTCACTGAGATTACTTTCTAATACATTCAGATAATGTTCATGCTTATTATTGAAATTAAATTGCCTAAGCTTGCTCAGGTAGGGCAAAACCAGTTCATTGATGTTTTGCTGTATTTTTTCTTCCAAGGATTTTTGTTCGTCGCTTTGTTGACGCATGACCACACGCAATGCTGTATTCGCATCTTCCAATTCCTTAGCATATTGCCTGATCTCTTCCTCTGCCTGTTTTTTTTCACTAATATCATTGGTAATCAGTAGAAGATATTGCACATCAAGCAGCGTGAGCACTTTGGCAAACACCAAGCACGTAGCGGTGTTTCCGTTTTTCAATCGGATTTTAATTTCAATGCCTTCGAATGATCTTTTTCCCATCAAATTCTTTATCAAAGCTTCACGATCTGCAGGGTTTCCGTAAATACCAAGTGCAATGCTCGTTTTTCCGATAACCTCATCTCGTCTAAATCCTGAATGAGCGAGGAATCCTTCATTTACGTCTGTAATTAAGCCGTCGCTCAAACGGGAAAGCAAAGATGGTAAAGGACTCAAATTAAAAAGTGTCTCAAATCGTTCTTTGGCTTCCCTGCTTTCTTTTTCCGCCCGTCTAAGCTCGGTAACACTAAGATGGGTGCCGATAATGAATTTTCTATCACCAAATGTGACAAGTTTTGCGGATTGAACATCTGTAAACAATGTTCCGTCTTTTTTTCTATACTGTATTTCAATGTTCCGATACCCCCCGTCTTGGGCAAGAAGTCTCTTCACCATTTCCCGATCCTCAGCATTAACCCAAATACCTAATTCCAAAGTTGTTTTTCCAATAAGTTGTTCTCTGGAAAATCCAATATCTTCGCAGTAAGAATCACTCACATCATAGATGGTTCCATCATCATAGGAAGTAATTGATATCTCGGTAAATGGCGCGAGTTGAAACAGCGTATGACATATCAGTTCTGCTGGAATGAGGGCGGCGTCACCTTTTTGTGAACATACCAGGTTTTCCAGCTCCCTAACCCTATTTTCGAGTTCCTCATTTTTTTTGA
>CAZCPI010000444.1:0-1550 GCA_964500535.1 uncultured Bacteroidales bacterium | reverse complement strand
CTGTGTATTGCATTTTGCCGGCATCTCCGGTATATCCGCATCCCCAGGTTTCATACTCGGTTTCTGGACGATTTCTTGTCAGTAAATATCTTACAAAAAACAAAACTGCAACCAGTATTATAAAACCTAGTGAATACCAGCCTATAACAGTAAGTTGCGTAAACAAATCCTGAATCTGTGAGAATCCGGAAGCGTTTATGCCCGGAACATAAAGTGAAGAAATTTTCATCAGAAACCCGGAAAAAATAAATGGTAAAGTACCAATGACCAATATCAGTAAAGCAACCAGATACATCGAAAAGAAACTTGCAGGTTTCTCTCTATAATTTTCCATATGCAGGTTTTCTCTCGGATTTCCAAGAAATATAATCCCAAAAGCTTTTGTAAAACAGATTAGTGCCAGGCCTCCGATAAAAACAAGACCAATTATTGAAAACAAGATGAAGATGGTCATTGTTAGGTTTCCTCCTGAAAGCCCTTTAAAAAGTCCGGTATAAATCATGAATTCTGAGACGAAACCGTTAAACGGAGGAAGCCCGCAAATGGCAAGTGCGGCTATCAGAAATAAATATGTAGAACGGGGCATTTTTCTGATTAATCCGCCAAGTTTCTCAATATCCATGGTATGTGTAGCCTGATAGATATTACCTGAAACAAAAAATAAAAGGGATTTAAAAAGCGAGTGATTTAGAGTATGCAACAAAGCTCCACCAAAACCACAAACCGACAATAAAGGGTTTTCAAGGCCTATGCCTATACAACCTAAGCCGATACCCATACCGATAATTCCAATATTTTCTATACTGTGATAAGCCAGAAGTTTCTTAATATTGTGCTGGATAATCGCAAGCATGACTCCATATAATCCGCTGATTACTGAGAATGTCATTATAATATATCCGATTGTAAGCATATCAGTTTTAATAAGTAGTAATATCCTTAATATGCCGTAGATGCCTATTTTGATGATTACTCCCGACATTATTCCTGAAATATGTGCAGGAGCAGCAGGATGAGCTAGCGGAAGCCATGTATGAAAGGGTACAAATCCGGCCTTTATTGCAAACCCGCAAAAAAGCAAAAGGAAAAGACAAATACCTGATGCTGCAGGTTGAGTGGCAGTAAATATCGAGATAGCATTATAATCAAAAGACCCGGTCCTGACTTTGACCCATATGAATGCAATAGTCAGTAAAAGTATGCAGATATGAGATTGTATAAGGAAGTTAATTCCGGCCTTCAAAGTTTGTTCTTTTTCGTGTTCGAAAATTACGACAAGAAATGAACTAAGAGCCATAATCTCCCAGACGACCAGAAAAACAAAAGTGTTTTGAATAATGCAAATATTGATTAACGCTGTAAATGCAGACAGCAATGATATTGCATGAAGTACAAGATTGCTTTTATTATCCTTGTATTTCTTTAAATAAAAAAAGCCATACCAGGTACCTGTAAAAAAAGTAAAACTAATTATAAGCAGAAACCATGCCGATAAATAATCTATTCTGACCGGAATGTCACCCGTAATCCACGAACCCGGATAAAAATAC
>CAZCPI010000443.1:0-1550 GCA_964500535.1 uncultured Bacteroidales bacterium | reverse complement strand
GAATATGCTACAATATCACCATTTATCTTTTGGATTCCGGCATCTTTAATCTTGCTAATCCAGGTATTGATAAAGGATTGCTGATCTTTATTAAAATGCCTTGAACCAAGTGTAGGATCTCCACCACCTGTCAGTATAAGATCGCCATCGAGCGTTCCGTTAATCAATTTACCTGAATATTCAATTTTTGTTTTAAATTTATGTTCGGGTCCAAGGATTTCAAGTGCTGTTGCTGTTGTAACAAGTTTCATCACAGATGCAGGCACTGCAGCAACATCTTTATTGTATGATGCTACTATTTTTCCTGTACTATGATCGATAACGCAAACGCTGTTGACAGAATTCCTGTATTTTTTTTGACCAAAAGCAGACAGAGCATTTAAAGCCTCAGCCCGGATCGGAATTATAATAATTAACAGCCACAATAATCGTTTCATAGATACAGTTTTTTGCAAAAGTAATTACTTTTGTTTTTAAACGTACAAAAACATGAACAACACTTCAAGAAAGCCTTTCACACTTGACAGAATAGTCAGAATTATAATTGGACTTGTTATCATTATAAGTGCCGGATTACTTGTTAAAAGTATCAGTTCGGTTTTGTTGCCTTTTCTTGTAGCATGGCTGATGGCATATCTTCTCTATCCTTTGATGAGATTCTTTCAATACAAGCTTAAGCTTAAGAACAGGATATTATCGATTGCTGCCACATTGATTACTTTTTTTGGAGTAGTTTTTCTGGCTTTGTTTATTTTAGTTCCTCCAATGATTGACCAGACACAAAAGGCATTCATCATAATCCAAAGGATGATTCAGGAATCCAGTTTCGGATTTGAAATTCCTCCTGCAATTATCGAAAAAATTCAGTTATTCATAAATAACTTTTCATTTGAAACCATAAATGTAAGAGATATTGAAAGTGTACTCAGAGAAGTTTTACCTCATGCCTGGAATGTGGTATCCGGTGCCGGGAGTATTGTAATGAATCTTTTTGTTGTTTTTATGGTTTTCCTTTATCTGGTTTTCATCCTTAAGGATTATGAATATATATCTGAAAACTGGATTGGCTTAATACCTAAACACTACAGGCCATTTGTTATACAAGTAGGTGAAGATCTGAAAATCGGTATGAGTAAATATTTCAGAGGTCAGGCTCTTATTGCTTTGATCGTAAGTATACTTTTTGCCACCGGTTTCTCAATAATTAACCTTCCTTTGGGCATTGTTTTGGGACTGCTTGCCGGCATTATGAATATGGTACCTTATTTACAGACTGTTACAATTATACCTGCTATATTATTGGGGGCAATTAAAGCGTCTGAATACAATCAGAACTTTTTTTTGGTAACCGTATCTGTACTGGCTGTATATGCGACCATACAGGTTATCGAAGATTTGTTTCTCACTCCAAAGATTATGGGCAACGTGACCGGGTTAAATCCGGCTGTTATTTTATTGTCTCTTTCAGTTTGGGGTTCATTGCTTGGTTTCGCCGGTATGATAATGGCTCTTCCTATGACAACATTGCTGATATCATATTATAAAAGATT
>CAZCPI010000442.1:0-1558 GCA_964500535.1 uncultured Bacteroidales bacterium | reverse complement strand
ATCCTTTCAGGTGGCATTTTAAGTGCCTTCGGTTTAAGCAATCTTATGTTTGGTTGGCAAGACTCTCTTATAACGCTTGCTATTGCTGCAATCTTAGGATTTTTATATTATCGGCTGCTTGTTGGTCGTTTGAGAACCTTGTTTGCAAGAGATGATACGGATAATATTTGGAAAGTGCTGTGGCTTGTTCCTGCTCTGTTTTGCGTAATACACTATTTTTGCATTTGGACAGAGGACGGACAGTTTTCAACGCACATTGTAAATGTGATATTTCTTTCGGTAGTCAATGTTGGCTCAACGCTCATTTCGTATTTGGTGGCACAATTTGTTGATGACAGACTTGCAAGGCAACGTATTGAAACGGATAATCAGCGCCTTTTGGCTTTAGTATCACAATACGAAAATCTTAAACAGCGTATGGACGAAACACGCAAGGCACGCCACGATTTAAAGCAGCATTTACGCTTAATACAAAGTTATCTTGATACAAAAGATGATGACGCACTCCGTGATTACATAAATAAATACAGTCAAACTCTGCCGAAAGATAATAATATAAGCTATTGCAAAAATAATACGGTTAATACTATTGTAAAATTCTACGCCGAACAAGCCGAAGCTGTCGGCATAAAGTTTGAAACAAAGCTAAACATTAATAATGATTTAAATATTTCAGAGCCGGATATTTGCGTGTTGTTTGGAAATCTTTTGGATAACGCTGTAGAGGAATGCAAAAAACAGCTTGTTGGTTCGCCTGTAATAAAAGTGGGAGGTCAGCTTGTGGGCAGTAAAACACTTGTAATTACGATTGATAACAGCCCTGCAAGCAAGCCGGAAAAGAAAAATAATTTATTTGTATCCACAAAACACGAAAGTTTCGGAATCGGTACACAGTCTGCACAGGATATTGCAAAAAAATATAACGGAGAAGCAAGATTTGAATGGAAAGAAAATGTCTTTTATGCGTCTGTTGTATTGAATTTGCCTAGCGAAATTAAGTAAATATATCTCTGCTTGTCGGAGCAGTTAAAAAGGTTCTGTCTTTGAAACATAAGACAGAGCCTTTTTTCTTACTCAAAAATATTCTGCACTTCAACACCTTTTTGTTTTGAATTAACAACGGTATTACCTGTTCCGCCGCTTGTGCCGTTGTAGGTGGCTATAACTTTTGAGCTGCGGTCAACCAAAAACTATTCTTCAATCAGCAAACATATCGAAAAGTCTGTTTTTTATGTTAGTTTTCCTCTCATCTGTATTTGTCTGTTCAACTTTATAACTTCCATCGGTGTTTTGTTTCAATACATCGCCCTCTTTTGCATTGTTTGGTAAAAGAGTTTTCGGTATATTTTCAAAAGTGCCATTGTCAAGTTCAATTACGGCATATTTTCCTTCAAATCCATCTATAATCATTTCCACATCATTCCTTTCTTAACGAGGTGGTGAACATTTACTACAAGGCTCATATCCTCTTGATTTTGCTTCCTGCAATGATATTTCAATCTGGCTTTTTTTAAGGTATTGACATCCTAAATTGTGATACTTTGAGCCACTTTTTGTG
>CAZCPI010000441.1:0-1558 GCA_964500535.1 uncultured Bacteroidales bacterium | reverse complement strand
AATGCGGGATCTGCTTACGACTGGTAAGTTTATACAAGTGGCTTTCGCTGATGTCAAGGTATTGACAAGCCTCTGAAAAATTCAGTACATCCTTTTTAAGCAAATTCTGTTCACTGATGAGCTTTTTTAACTCATTCAATTCTTTTAAAATAATTTCGTCCATTTGACTAAAAATTAAAAATTAGAAAATGGACTTCTGGCCAAAAGTCATCTTTGATTATCAAAGACAAGCCAAAATTACTTTAAGGAAATCCCTTATTTTATTGGTGTTTGCGAGGGGTGGAGTGGAGCGTGGAGTGCGGAGTGGATATAACAAAAGAAGATTAGCCGATATTCAGGAAAATATCGGCAAACAAAAGAGAAAAATAAAATACAGGTGTGTAGTGTGGAGTTATTGCAACTGCTTCGCAGCTTTTTCAAGTATTGCTGCTGTGGCTTTTGGTTTCTTCTGTTCCTTCAACTGGGCACGGTCAAATGCTGAGCCATCCAGCTTGATGAAACATTTGCAGGCAACTTCCCACTGATGTTGCTTCAAATCAATAACTGATTTGTTGATGTTGTGAATAAGTTTGATGAAATAATGAAGCTCGCTGATATTGCCTTTCCAGGTTACCGGTTTTTGAATCTGATCACCAACAAACACTTTTTTGAAGTCAGTGTAAATGGTTGATTTATCAATGAACTGGTTGCTTTTTAAGGAATCGAATAAATCTTTGATGTATTCGGGTTGTGTGCTTAGATGCTTGTAAGTAAATGAGCAATAGGCAATCTCAACAGGTTGAGGTTTCCTGCTACTTGTGCTTTCTTCATTGACTGGTGTTGCCTGTACAGCCTGTAAAAACTGGCTAATTTGAAATGAAATGCTGTTTTGAACATTCTTTTCATGTTCAAAGTCAGGAGCTATATAATTGACAATTTCATGCACTGATAATGCTTCAGAGCCAATGAAATCAGGGTAAACAGATTTAATCTCTTCATATAATCTGAAAAGTGAAATCTTCATGGCATTCAGGACAAAGGTGCTGATTTTATCATTATAGGTTTTCTGGAAGACTTGTTCTATTGTATAATCAAGGTTTTTAAGCAAGCTGACGACCTGGTATTCTTTATCAATCGCTGTCTTTGCCTTGCTTACATTCGTGGCTATTGCTGCACAGATGCGAATAGTTTCATTATTAATCAGGTAAGTGTAAAATTCGGTTGCTTTGTTAAAAAAGGCAGGAAGCGCCAGACTGCTGAAATCGGTTTGCACTTCTGCAAACTTTGCAAGGTTTGCAATTCTTTCGGAATTTGGCAAATGATCAACTTTCAGATTGATTGAATGGTCCTTTAATGAGTTCAGCAAGGCTTTGAAAAACTGATCAGGCTTGTCTTTGTTTACACGCACCTGATTGTTTAGAATATCTCTGAACCTTGTTTCACTGGTATTTTCCGGTTTCCAGGGAGCTAATTCACCAAAAAGGATATTGTCGAAAATGATTGGCTTTACTATCATAGGTCTAATTTTATTTTGTTTGCTGCTTCTTTTTTGCGTTCATCAATAATTTTTGCATAAATC
>CAZCPI010000440.1:0-1567 GCA_964500535.1 uncultured Bacteroidales bacterium | reverse complement strand
GCAAAATTAGGTCTAGATATCATTTTAAAAAATATTAAAAATGGCAATTTTAGTATCAAAATTGAGATATAATCACTACCTGTTCTTATACTTACGCTATTATAAACCCTTTTATGGTCTATCACAAATATAGTAAATCTGATAAGATAAAAAAACCATTTTCAATGCAGACTTAAAATCAGTATGATACAGTCTGATGCGATATAATGATTATTTTTTTGTTCCTTTGCAGTATGAACAATCCTTATAAACAAGATTATAACTTTAATGACATTTGAAGAGTTACAACTGGAAGAAGAGGTTCTTGACGGCCTTTGGGCGATGAATTTCAGGACTTGTACTCCTGTGCAGGAATTGTCTATACCCATATTACTTAAAGGTAAAGACCTGATTGGATGTGCTCAAACAGGCACAGGTAAAACTGCAGCTTATTTATTACCGATTCTGAACCATCTTGTACTCAAAGATCATCCTGAAGAATCCATTAATGCTGTTATTATGGTACCAACCAGGGAACTTGCTCAACAAATTGATCAGCAAGTGACCGGATTTGCATATTTCCTGCCTGTATCATCTGTTGCTGTATACGGAGGTAGTGATGGTATTATCTGGGAACAACAAAAAAAGGGTCTTCAGGCCGGTGTTGATATTGTTATAGCAACTCCCGGCAGACTATTATCATATCTGAAGTTAGGTTTGATAGATCTTACCCGGGTTCAATATTTTATTCTTGACGAAGCCGACAGAATGCTGGACATGGGTTTTTTTGATGATATTATGCAGATTGTCAAGGAGCTTCCTAAAAGGAGACAAACCATGCTGTTTTCTGCAACAATGCCTCCTAAAATACGGGAACTGGCCAGAACTATCATGAACAAACCTGAAGAAATTCAGATTGCGGTTTCAAAACCAAATGAAAAGATATTACAATCTGCATACGTATGTTATGAAAACCAGAAAGCATCTCTTGTAAAATCTTTGTTTGAAGGTTCACTCCCTGATAAGGTTATAATTTTTGCATCTTCAAAAATCAAGGTCAAGGAAGTCACCAGAATTTTACGATCCATGAATCTGCCTGTTGCTGAAATGCATTCTGACCTGGAACAAGCAGAAAGAGACAGGACAATGCAGGCTTTCAGAACCGGCAAGACAAATATACTTGTTGCAACCGACATTGTTTCGAGAGGTATAGACATCGAAGATATTAGCGTAATCATTAATTATGATGTACCTTTTGATGCAGAAGATTATGTACACAGGATTGGAAGAACGGCCCGTGCAAGTGCCGAAGGTCTTGCAATTACATTTGTATCTGAAGATCAGCAGGAATCTTTCTCGAAAATTGAAAAGTTTTTAGGGAAAAGCATTTATAAAATTACTGTCCCCGACGAACTTGGAGAAGCACCCGAATGGAATCCTGTAAAATCAGGAAACCGTAAAAAAGGTAGAAAAAAGTCAGGTTTCGGATCAGGCAAAAACAACCGGAAAGAGCCTTATAACCGTGGTTAATTTTTTTAATAAATTATCCCGGTTTACCGGAAAAAAGTATTTAATTTGAACTATTCTG
>CAZCPI010000439.1:0-1571 GCA_964500535.1 uncultured Bacteroidales bacterium | reverse complement strand
TGGCAGGAAAGTATCCTGAAGTTAATTCAAAAAGCCAGAGTTCCAATCATACCGGTCAGATTTTTTGATAAAAATTCCCCTTTTTTCTACTTCCTCGGAATGATTGACTGGAGAATAAGGACAATCAGATTAGCTCACGAATTGTTTAACAAAGATTTCAAAGCCCCAAGAATTGGTATTGGTGAAACCATTACTGTTGATGAACAGAAACAATATACCGATATAAATGATTTTGGTAACTTTCTAAGAAAGAATGTATATGAAATGGCTGAACCATTCCTTTTTACCACAAAAGCAAAACTTGATTTAAGCAGTATTACTGAAAATAATGAATTCTAAAACACCTTTTCAAAAGTTAACTTTAATGATATCTTATAGCCCGATTGTAAAATAAAATATACTGCCCTTACCCAGATTTGATTCGACCCAAATTTCACCTTTAAGTAACTCGACGAGACTTTTTGATATAGTCAGGCCTAAACCTGTGCCACCGATATTGCTTGATATACCATTATTAAGTTGGGCAAATCTTTCGAAAATCAGAGATTGTCTGTCTTTTTGTATACCTATACCGGAATCTTTCACAAAAAATACTAATTTATTATCCTCGTTTTCAAAACAACCTATTTCAACCCGACCTTCATATGAAAACTTGAATGCATTAATAATAAGGTTCTCAAAAATCTCTATTAATTTCTCTTTATCTGAAACAACTATTTTGGAATGTCTCCCAAAATCGACAGATTTACCGAATTCGATATTTTGTTTTTGAAACTTTTTTCTGGTAGTTAATGAGAAACTCTCTAACTCCTGAAATACATCATCAAGGCTAAATTTTTCATTTATTATCCTGATATCACCTGTATCAAGTCTTGAAATTTTTATAATGCAGTTTATAACTTCAAGTAGATCAGAACAACGCTCAACTATTATAGAACTAAACATTTCAAGATTTGCTTTATTATCAAAACTTTCAGGCAGCAATTGGGCAAAACCCATAATCGCATTCATAGGAGTTCTTATTTCATGAGATATGTTAGTAAGAAACGCCGATTTTAGAATATCGGATTCTTCAGCCTTTTCTTTTGCTTTCCTTAATTCTTCATTGTATTCATTAGACTTTTCAAAAAGATCTGCGATGTGTTTATATTCACCCCCGAATTTTCTAAGACTAGAAGCTTTCGAATTATCACCGGATAATATCTGATCGATAGTTTTTAAAGGCCCTGCGACCAATGCTAAAAAAGAAAGTATTACAATTAGTAAAATAAGGAAACCGGTAATTAAAAACAATTTGAATACTTTTCTGGAAAAGACTCTGTTTACCTCAAAATATGGCGCAGATTTCTCAATACGTAAATATGAAGTTACATCTCCTTTAAAATCCGGCATTTTTTTTGATAATACAATTTTCCCTTCAATCATTCTTGGATCTTCATTTTTATCAGAAATTGATATGATAGAAGTAGAGATCTTTTCAAGGTTTTCTAAAAACTCTTTATCCCAGATTTTGCAGGCAAAAAGGTAACCTTGTGGCTCTGTTTTTCTTTTACTGTCAAAAGAAGGATGTA
>CAZCPI010000438.1:265-1591 GCA_964500535.1 uncultured Bacteroidales bacterium | reverse complement strand
CGTAATTCTTTGGCTGTTATTTCCATTTTTTTTTGCCTCCCTCCTGCTCAATGTGTTCACTTTTAGCATACACATATAATAGACGAAGTCAATATTCACACTGACACAGGAAACACTTACAGGGGGCGATTATCATGGGTTATGCTTTTTTTGGCTGGCTTGTCATGCTGATTGAACCGGGTGTTTCATCTGTAAAATTGGGGATTTGAAGAAACGTTACGGTGCAATCTTCAAGATTGAACCTGCCGGGGGGGTAAGTAGTTATGGTTTGACACAATTCCTTTATTGGCATAAGATACCAACAATGAGAGCGAAAAAAATAAAACACGATAAGATCACGGATGAATTAGGAAATACAGTAGAAATAAAAACTTGGTCTGTTCCATTAACACCCGATAAGCCGGAAGGCTATAAATACTCTTTGGTTTATATTGTCGGTGGGAAACGTGTAGTGGGTTACGATAATACTGAAGGAAAATGACATCACCGTCATTATGGCGCCTTGGAAGAAGCATATAAATTCAGCAGTCTGAAAAAGCTTGCCACTGATTTCATGAAGGATATTGATAATTATAAGAGGAAATTTTATGAAGATAAAAAAAGTTAAAGTTGGGATTAAAGACGTCCAGACAGCCCTCAATGAATTTGTTGAAACGGGAAAGTCGCTGCAGAAAGGAAATATTGTAAAGAAGGATATGGGCGTTTATTTTACCAGCGTCGAGGCTTTTCGAAGAGCCTTAACTCCAAAACGAATTGAAGTATTGCAATGCCATTCGCACTCAGAAACCATCTTCTATTCATGTATTGGCACGAATGTTAAGCAGAGACGTTAAAAATATTGCTATGGATGTGAAATACCTTTCGCAGATTGGTCTTGTAGAAAAGCAAAAATCGAAAGAAAGTAAAGCAGATATTACACCTTCTGTTAACTATGAAAAAATTGTTTTCGAAATCAACGTTTGATGAAACCTTTTCAAAAATCAATACTTTGTTTTTTCGGCGATTTCCTGACGAGAAATATGGGACACCCTTATTCTACGCACCGGCTTTTCTTTCGTTGTGACTGAAATAATTTGGTTATTTCTTTCTTGGTATGATACAATCGAATGCCTTCGAGGGAGCTGGATCATGGGAAAAGCAACAATAGCGATCACATTAGATTCCGAATATATTGGTGAATTGGATAGATTGGTCGAAGAGAACTATTTTCAAAATCGCAGTCAGGTGCGTGAAAAACTTGCCCGCATAAAACGCAGCCGTTTATCAATGGAATGCGCAAAACTCGACCAAAAGTTTGAAAAAGCGATAGCTGAGGAATGATTAGCT
>CAZCPI010000438.1:0-251 GCA_964500535.1 uncultured Bacteroidales bacterium | reverse complement strand
GTGAGCCAATGGCCAGAGTATTAAGAGGCGAGATAAAATGGGCGGATCTAAATCCTGTGCGGGGTCATGAACAGGCGGGTTTGAGTCCCGTACTTATTTTGAGCCAAGACATTTTTTAATGAGAAATCAGGCACGGTCATAGCCGTGGCCATCACAAGCCAGCCGCAAAAGGCTGGCTTTCCACTTGCCCTTGAATTGAAGTCTTCAGATTTGCCGAAGAAATCATGGCTTAAAATCAGTCAAATTCGCAC
>CAZCPI010000437.1:0-1591 GCA_964500535.1 uncultured Bacteroidales bacterium | reverse complement strand
GGAAGGATGGGTGAGTGGCTGAAACCAACAGTTTGCTAAACTGTCGTACGGGTAACCGTACCGGGGGTTCGAATCCCCCTTCTTCCGCTAAAAGAGGAAGCTGTCAAACCAGACAGTTTCCTCTTTTGTTTTATTACAAATGACTGAACATAATTTTCTCGTACTTGTTAATATTTGTATATTTGAATAATCACAAATTATACCAGTCTATGAAAAAACTATTACAACCGCTATTGTTTTCAGCTTTATTGTTTTCATCCTGTACGGGTTTTGATCTGGATTTAAAAGGTTCAAGTACTTTAGGTGGTAATACTGACTTACCTATCAATACTGTTGGTAATACATTAAATCCTATTGGAGTAGCCGTGGATGGCAATTACGTAAACATTGATCCATCAGTAGTAATAACTAATAGTGTTGATGGCGTAAACACTATTGAAGTTAAAGTTGATTTGGGTGCTGATCCTGCTTTGGCATCGATTAATGAACTGATACCCGATGAATTAAAAGATTCTCAAGGCAAGGTTTCCTTTGAAACTAAAGTTAAAATTACATCCGAGGGATGGTTGGATTACTCTAATGTTGATAAAGAACCTGTCGTACTTGTTAAATACAACTGTTCAGTTGGTGACAAATACAGTGTTACTACTTCAAGTGGAACAAAGATTGTAAGAGAAGTTATAAGTAAATCAACTACAGATGATTACGAATATGGCTTCTACAATATTAAAGTAATTAAAGTTGAGCAGAAAACCACTTTCCCCGGAATTTCTAAATACGTGGGTTATTTCAACCACAAATTTGGCCTAGTCGGGATTGAGTTAATAACCGATGATGGTTCAGTATTAAGTATGAATATTTGAACCTGCATTTATTAAATCCGGAAATATTGTTTCTGACAAGATTATTGACTACATTTAATGAAACATGTTGTTAGTGTAAGCTTAGGATCTTATACAAGAGATTTCAGTTTAGAAACTGAATTTCAAAATGAGAAAATTTTAATTGAACGGGTTGGAACAAACGGAGATTTTAACAAAGCAATTTCAGTCTTAAAAAAATTAGATGGCAAGGTTGATGCCATTGGACTTGGTGGCGCTGATTTTGGATTAGAGGCAAATGGTAAGTACTACCCTATTCATTCCATCTCGGTTTTAAAAAATATTACTAAACTTACACCTTTAACGGATGGCTTAGGTATTAAATTCACTCTGGAATCAAATATCGCATCATTTATTGAAAAAAATATTCCTGAATGGCTTAGTAAGAATGAAAGAAAAGTATTATTGGTTAACTCTGTAAGCCGCTGGGGAATGGCCAAATCATTCATAGATGCAGAATACAAGTGTATTTATGGTGATTTTATGTTTAGCCTTGGTCTGAATATTCCGGTATACTCCAAACAATTAATAATAACTGCGACCAGGCTCTTCTGCCCTTTGGTGACAAGATTACCGTTTAGTTATCTTTACCCTGTCGGCCAGAACGAAGAAAAACACATTAATAAGTTTGAAAAATATTATCATGATGTTTCTGTTATAGCGGGAGACTGCTTATATGTCATGCAATCTCTGCCTGAGCATATTGAAGG
>CAZCPI010000436.1:0-1593 GCA_964500535.1 uncultured Bacteroidales bacterium | reverse complement strand
AAAATAGGAGGTACGGGCATGTCACGTATAGGAAGAATGCCAATCGCAATTCCTGCAGGCGTAACTGTAGATATTGCAGAAAATAATAAAGTGACTGTAAAAGGTCCCAAGGGTACACTTGAGAGAGTGATTGTACCTGAGATGGAACTGAAAATGGAAGATGGACAGTTGACTGTTTCAAGACCGAATGATTTAAAGAGAATGAAATCATTACACGGCTTGACGAGAACTCTGATCCACAACATGATCGTTGGTGTTACCGAGGGCTATGAAAAGGTTCTCGAAGTAAACGGCGTAGGTTACAGAGCAGCAAAGCAGGGCAAAGTCCTGACATTATCTTTGGGATATTCTCATCCAGTAGAGATGACAGATCCTGAGGGCATTGAAGCAGTACTTGACGGACAGAACAAGATCATCGTCAAGGGTATCGATAAAGAAAAAGTAGGCCAATACGCAGCTGAAATCAGAGATAAGAGAAGACCTGAGCCATATAAGGGCAAGGGTATCAAATATGCTGATGAACATATCAGACGTAAAGTTGGTAAGACTGGTAAAAAATAGATAAGGAGAGTGTGAAAATGGTTAACAAGCAATCAAGAGCAAAGGTTCGTGTCAATAAACATAGAAAACTGCGTAACCGTTTCAGTGGAACAGCTGAGAGACCACGCCTTGCTGTGTTTAGAAGTAATAATCATATGTATGCTCAAATTATTGACGATACAGTTGGAAACACTTTGGCAGCAGCTTCTACTCTTGATAAAGATGTAAAGGCAGAGCTTAAGAAAACTAACGACGTTGATGCAGCAGCATATCTGGGCAAAGTGATTGCAAAGAAAGCAATCGACAAAGGTATTAAGAATGTAGTCTTTGATAGAGGCGGCTTTATATACCAGGGTAAAATAAAAGCATTAGCAGATGCGGCTCGTGAAGCCGGATTAGAATTTTAGGAAGGAGAAGAACACATGAAACATACAATCATAGATGCTAGCCAGTTAGAATTAAACGAAAAAGTAGTATCAATCAAACGTGTAACAAAGGTTGTAAAAGGTGGTCGTAACTTCCGTTTCACAGCTTTAGTGGTTGTTGGTGACGGCAACGGACATGTAGGTGCAGGACTTGGAAAGGCAACTGAAATTCCTGAAGCAATTCGTAAGGGAAAAGAGGATGCAGCTAAGAAACTTGTAGAAGTTGCAAGAGATGATAACAACTCTATTACACATGATTTTATCGGTAAATTCGGTGGCGCATCCGTTTTATTAAAGAGAGCTCCTGAAGGTACAGGTGTTATCGCAGGTGGCCCGGCTCGTTCCGTTTGTGAACTTGCAGGCATCAAGAATATCCGTACCAAGTCATTAGGATCTAACAATAAGCAAAACGTAGTTCTTGCTACAATCGAAGCATTACGTCAGTTGAAAACTCCGGAAGAAGTAGCACGTCTTCGCGGAAAATCCGTAGAAGAGATTATGAGCTAAGGAGGGTATAGACAATGGCAGCAAAAAAAGAAGCTAAGAAAATCAAGGTTACATTAGTGAAATCAACCATCGGAGCAATTCCGAAGCATAAAGCGACTGTTGCGGCACTTGGATTAAAGAA
>CAZCPI010000435.1:0-1595 GCA_964500535.1 uncultured Bacteroidales bacterium | reverse complement strand
CTTCCATAACCAGTTCATCTAAAACGGGGCAAATTTCGCCTCGTGTCGCCTGTAATATTGGAGTAATTTCCTCAATCGTTACCTTATTCAGCCTTTTACAAAGTTTTAGTATTTTATTCTTCATTAATTATCCCCTTAATTAATTCTTCTGTTATTTCATAAAGTTTGTTAGTTTTAGCAAGTGATTCGGCTTTGCTGATTATTTTCACAAGCTGTCTGAATTGCAGATTTCTTTGAGTTACATATTTTATTGCATCCTTTGAAAACTCAACTTCAGATAAGGTTTTAATAATCTCTTGAAAATCATCTCTGCCGATTTTTTCAAACCTTAATTTTGCAAAAATTCTGTCATTAATGTGTCCGTATTTTTGAAGTTTCTTATCAGCTAAACCCATTCCAACAAGTAAAATCGGGACACCGAGTTTATCGTGAAGATCCCTCAATGTTTCTATTGTATGAGTGTTTGTAAAAAGGTAATCAATCTCATCAACCACGATTACTTTTGGATTGTATTTTAATTTATTCTCAATCTGCTTAAATAAGTTTTGTGAGCAATAACAAGGTTCCTCGTCTAACTCTTTCACAATTTCTGTAAGCAACCACTTCGTTGAAATTTTGTGGTTACAGCGAACATAAATCGCATCATTATTTGTAACCCACCACATTATCGTTTGAGATTTGCCGTGTCCGAATTCACCATAAACAAGTGCCATTTTAGAAACGCTCGGAGGTGCTTTTTGTAAGTTATCCATTAATGAAACAAATCGTTTGACGTTTTTTGTTTTGATAAAATTACTTTTCATATATTGTTTTATACTCCTCTGATTTTATGTATTCACTAAGCCATTTTCTGTCATCAATTCCGATGCAACCGTTTTTCATATGCCATTCGTATCGTTCGTAGTTTTCTTTAAAAATAGGTCGTTTTCTATTTTGAACAAATGTCTCCTGTAGCTTTTCCTTGTTTGGTTTTTCTTTTATTGGCTCTTGAATTTCAAGAAGTTCCTGTTCTTCTTTTATTTCATTTTTAATTAATTCTGTATTGCCTTCTTTTTCCAAAATCTCTGATTTTGTGAAAAATGGCCTCACGGTTTTGCGTTCTTCTTCCGCAATCAGCTCAGATTTACAAATAGTGAGAATGGTGTCGATATCTTCAAGTTTGAAATGTTCTTTGACAGCATTAATAGTCTTTTTGCGAAGATGTCCTTGTTTCTTGATTTTCTGTTTGTAATCCTCAATGTCTTTAATATCTCCAAGTTGTTCAGCTAAAGGATGTGTTCCTGTAACTCTATCCGCTCGGCATAAAAATTCGCCTTTGGTTGAATAAACTTTGATGTAAGATAAATCATTTAAATTGTATTTAATAATTGCTTTTCCTCTGATTCCGTAAAGTTCATCATTGAAGTAATCAGCTTTTAAGAACCTTATTCCGTTTCTGCCAATATGTTTTATTTCTTGTGCCATCATCAAATCGTCAAGAGTATTTTCATCAATGTTTTGTTTCGGAATTTGGTTAAGCTTTTCTTGAATAGTTTTTGTCCTATTATTAGGACAAGATTGTGCGTGCTTAAATTTTAACCATTCTTTTACTAAGG
>CAZCPI010000434.1:0-1597 GCA_964500535.1 uncultured Bacteroidales bacterium | reverse complement strand
TGGTATTTATACCTGCAATTATAATGACCTCATGTCTTAACTGGGGCGATGATGAAGAGCCGGTTTTGTATTCTGAAGCGATTGTTAATGTTATGGCTTATGATACAAACCCTGTTTTTAAAACGGATTATAATACATATTTAAAGAATTCTCAGGCAATAACCTCAGATACCGGAAAGATATTCAAACCGGGCGACAGATTTTTTATAAGATTTCAGTTTGAAGATACAACTAACCATAAGCCATTTGAATATAATATCAAGGTAGTTGAATATACGAAAGTTGAAGTAAAAAACATCACTACCATACTTTCTGATACTGCAAATCATTTTATGAGTCAGCCTTTCTTTTATACTTACAGAATATACCTGTCAGGAGACTGGTTTAATTCAGTAGTATATACATATTCCCCTTTAACATCTACAAACTCTATGGTATTGTTAAGGAGCAAACACGAAGAAGATAATCAACCCGATTCAAAGTTCCCGACATTGATATTCAGTCTTATACATAATGCCCAGGCAATTAACACAGGATTTTATAATATGAGACTTAACAGTTTTAGTTTAGCTCCGTTAGTTCAGGAATTTCCATATGCGGATTCGATGAGGATCAGATTGAGCTGGAATGAAGCCAGTCTTTCAAATCAACAATATGATTTAATTTACCATCCGGTTGCACTACCTGGAGGAACTGATGCTCCTGTTAATGCGGTTTCAAAAACCGGCATAATGAAGGTCAGGTAAAATAATAAGTACGAAATGAAACAAATACACCCACATCCTTCATTATTAATTAGTTTTTTATGCCTGCTTTTTGTCTCTTGCGATTCAGCTCTGGATCCAGGTCCAAAAGTGGAAACATCCATTAGTTCAGAATTATGTGTAGTTAAAACTGCTCAACAGGGGTATTTGCTTAATGATGACGGTCTTATCCTGAATCCGGTTTCTTCAGACATTTTAGGGGGCTTTGCAAACGATGACCGTGTATTGGTTACATATAATGTTGTAGAAAAATTACAAAATTCCAATTCGGTAAAGGTTTATGATATTCAGCGTGTTCCTGTGCTGGATGTACTTGGACCTAATGAATTGGTTGTTAATATTAATGATCCCTTGTGGTTACGTTCTAATCCTTGGTTGGGTGGTGGTTACATTAATCTTGAATTTGCTTATGGACGAAGTGATTTGAATATCAAGCATAGTATCTATATGGTGCAACATGAAACCGAATATTACGACGGAAAGACAATTATTCATCTGCAGTTTGGTCATAATGCAAAAAGCGATCCTGCTAAAAAGACTTCAATAGCGTTTACATCAGTCAGACTATCAAGTATAAAAGACATTGATAAGGCAGATAAACTGGTTATTCTTGTAAATGAAGGAACAAAAAAAACAACTTATAATGTAACTTTGACTAAATAATCAGGAGTCAATCGTCTCATCTTCATCCTCAGACTTCTTTTTATCATTAAACGACTCAGAACCTGAATTATCTGTATCAAGTATCAGCTTCTCGATAAAGCCTTCCTTTATTACAAATCTTTTATAATATGATATCAGCAATGTTGTCATAGGAAGAGCCATTATCATAC
>CAZCPI010000433.1:0-1598 GCA_964500535.1 uncultured Bacteroidales bacterium | reverse complement strand
GCGGTCAGCGTGATCTGCACGGGCGTAACAGCGGAGGACGTGTCGTACTTGAAGATTTGCTCGCCGCTGATCCACACGCTCTGCGCGTTGAGCGCTGTCTTGATCTGCGAGAATGTGATGTCCGCCACCACGTTCACGGGGATGCCCGTTTCGGGGTCGGTATAGGTAACATAGCACAGATAGGTGAGCAATCCGCTGGTCACTCCGGTGAGCTTGTTCTGCGACACCGTCAGCACACCGTCCGCTACGGCTTCGCCCGCAGCCAACACGGCTTCCGCACTCGCCCCTTCCTTGCGCTTCCATGTGACGGTCACCCCGGTGGCAGTCAGAGCGAGCGCAGTTTGATTGGCGAACACCACGGGCGTGAGGATGAGCTTGGGCGTGCCAGACCAGTTGGGGTTCACTGCGCCGCCGGGGTTCGGGTCGAGGATTTGCGTCTTGGGCAGATTCGACGTGATGTAGCAGGATAAAGATTTGCCGTCCGTCAGATCGACGATGCTGATTTGACCGGTTGCGATAATTGCCATGAGAACGCCTCCTTGTTGTGTTTATGGGCACGAAAAAACGCCTCGCCGGGTGGCGGGACGCTGGAGCTACTATCTCGGTAAACTGGAAGTTGTAGACGTTGTTTATTTTCAAGATGAATGCGTTGTCATACTTTGCATGCAATAGTCCTCTTATTGACAATCAGCATCTTGTCAGAGCATAGATAATGCTCTAACAGATAAAACTGACAACACACAACACCAACCTCTAGATGGCAAGATGTCAACTCATCCAAACCGTTTCTTACAGAATTCAATAATCATGTCTGTTATCTTCTCATCAAATGTTGGAACAGGACAACGGTCGCTTTTGGACATTTTTCCGCCAATCGATCTTCCTTGATCTGTTAACATCCAATCACCCAGTTTGTCTTTAACAACCAAGCCCATATCTTTCAAGCACTCATATACATCAGATGTAGACATGTTCGAGAACTCTTGCGCAATGAACCTTGCGGACTTCATCATAACAACACCTCCAGTAAATCCCGATTTGTCAACAACTACAGTATACCGCAAAATCCCTTATCCGTCCAGCAATTCGCAGTTAAAGGAAGCCTGTCGCAGTACATCCGCTGTAGACACCAGCACGCTCTTGAATCCCTGATGCGCGTCGTTCCACACCGCGTCCGCCATGCTATCGTCGCTCTGTCGCCGCCATTGGAAACGCGAAGCGGGGATGGAATCAGTCGCGTCCTCATTCCCGTGCCAGACGCGAGCGGTCAGGGTGGTGGAGCGGACGTTCTCCGTCAGGAACACCGTTCCCGCAACGATCTCAACACGGTAACCCAGCAGCGCGTCCATATCAGAATAAATCTGCTGCTGTGCCTGCTGATACGCGGTGCTGCTGGTGACCGTGGACACGATGGCGCTGTCCGTGATTTTGAGTTCAGCCTGTGAGATACGCTCGGTCAGCGCGTTCACATCGTCGGCGTCCGCTTTTCCCGCCACCATGAGCCGCAAATAGGTGTTGCCCGTGATGTCGGCGGCGTTGAGCGCAGCGATGGTCGCTTCCCGCGCAAAGAGCGTGTCCACGTCGATGTTCGCGGCAAT
>CAZCPI010000432.1:0-1603 GCA_964500535.1 uncultured Bacteroidales bacterium | reverse complement strand
GTATGATAATGGCTCTTCCTATGACAACATTGCTGATATCATATTATAAAAGATTCGTTATAAAGGAAGGCTTTTTCGAGAAGCTGATACTTGACACAGAAACAGGAGATTCCGGTATAGCACCGATTAATGATAAAAAGAAGTCTGAGGATGAAGATGAGACTATTGACTCCTGATTATTTAGTCAAAGCAACATTATAAGTCGATTTTTGGGTTCCTTCATTTACAAGAATAACCAGTTTGTCAGCCTTATCAATGCCTTTTATACTTGATAGTCTTACTGATGTAAACGCAATAGAAGTCTTTTTTGGAGGATCACTTTTTGCATTATGCCCAAACTGCAAGTGGATTATAGTTTTCCCGTTGTAATATTCGGTTTCCTGTTGCACCATATAAATACTATGCTTGATATTCAAATCACTTCGCCCATATGCGAATTCAAGATTAATGTAACCACCACCTAACCATGGATTAGAACGCAACCACAGGGGATCATTAATATTCACTACCAATTCGTTAGGACCAAGTACATCCAGTACAGGAACACGCTGAATGTCATAGACCTTTACAGAATTAGAGTTTTGTAATTTTTCAACAACATTATATGTTACCAGTACCCGATCATCGTTCGTAAACCCTCCGAAAATTTCAGATGAAACCGGATTCAGGATCAGACCGTCATCATTAAGTAAATACCCCTGTTGAGCAGTTTTGACAATACATAATTCAGAATAAATTGTCGTTTCCACCCTCTGATCGTTTATAGACGAGTCACAGGATACAAAAAGCATGCATAAGAAACATACAAATAATGAATTATGTTGGAGTCTTTGTTTCATTTTGTATTTTTTTGTTTACCTGACTTTCACAATGCCGGTCTTTGAAACCACATTGACTGAAGCATCCGTATCTCCCGGTTCTGAAACCGGATGGTAAATTAAATCATATTGCTGATTTGAAAGACTAACATCACTCCAGTTCAACCTGATTTTTATCGAATCAGCATCAGGAAATTCATTAACTAATGGAGCTAAATAAAAACTGTTAAGTCTCATATTATAAAAACCAGTATTCACAGCCTGTGCATTATGAATCAGACTGAATATTAAAGTCGGGAACTTTGAATCAGGTTGATTGTCTTCTTCATACTTACTCCTTAACAAAATCATGGAATTCAGAGATGTCAACGGAGAATATGTATATACCATTGAATTAAAGAAATTGCCTGACAAATAAATCCTGTAAGTAAAAAAGAAGGGTTGGGAAAGAAAGTGATTTGCCGTATCTGAAAATATAGTGTTGAAGTTTTTCAGGTCAACCTTAGCATATTCAGCTACCTTAATATCATAAACATTTGGTTCATGATTGGTCGTATCGTCATACTGGAATCTTATAAAAAATCTGTCCCCCGGTTTGAAAATCTGCCCTGTATCAGAAGTTATGGTCAATGTATTTCTAAGAATCGTTTTGTAATCTGTCATAAAAACAGGTTTAGCATCACCTGATTTAACAAAGACAATTGCTTCAGAATATAAAACCGGCTTTTCATCATCATCGCCCCAGTTAAGACATGAGGTCATTATAATTGCAGGTATAAATACCA
>CAZCPI010000431.1:0-1604 GCA_964500535.1 uncultured Bacteroidales bacterium | reverse complement strand
CTCCCCTGTTTCGTTCAACAGGGGTGCACGCCTGAAAAATAGGGTGCATCTCTAAAAAGGGGTGCATATAAGATATTCTTGCAAAAGCCAAGTTGCCATTACGACTTTTGCATCGAAGAGGCAATCTTTCCATATCTTGTGTTTAAATCGGTTCAGCCAACCCCGTTGTCTGATTTATAGCCATCAAATAGTTCTCGACATCAACAGCAATACCGGCATCCATACTATCCACATTTCCGTCACCATTAAGGTCTCCGGCCTTTATGTATGCTGCATCCGCTACCGGATCCCAATTCATTAAATAGTTTTCATGGTCAACAATGTTCCCAGCATCGATGCTATCGATGTTGCCGTCACCATTAACATCACCGAAGATTACAATGGTATAAGTTTCTAATATTACTTTAGTATTATTATCTTCAATGTCAACCCTTGTTCCAGTACCTAAAATACCTGATGCAGGCATATAAACAAATCTTGCATCAGTATTAAGATGAACATAATTACTCTCGAATTGAGTTTCTGTGATACCTGTCTTAAGACCATAGATAATCTTATTTTCACTGCTGACAACACAACCGGAACCTGTAACGGCAGTAATTTTATTTCTATAACCTTTGACGCTATCAACAGCAAATCCATATTTTGACTCTGATTCATCTGATACAATTCTAATATTAAACGAATTGCCTTGCACAATAATTATTTGTCCTGCGAGTTCTGTCCCGGTATATACACCAACCTGAATGCCATTTTTGTCATAAATATAGATTAAATCATATCCCTCTTCAGTTTCGGTTTTCTCTGAAAACTGTATTTCAAGGTAATCGGCAGCTTTATAGTGAGTATATGTCCAAGTTTTATCTGTATCATTGCTATAAGGATGATCCGATTCAGGATAAATCACATAGACATTTATAGGGAAAGTTACAATACTTCCTTCATATGTAATTTCAACGGTTTGAGTCCCAAGCATTCCTGAATCGTAACCGTTTACCTGATAATCAGTAATCTCGGAACCCACAAAGTCTGAGCTGCAATGAATCAATTTAATACCGGACAAGTCCAAAGTTTCACCAGCTAGATATGTCAACTTGTCCGGTGTCTTTATAAGATTTAAACCCACACTTGCAAATGATATGCCTTTTGAATTTGCATAGGTTTCTGCATATGAGCCTTTTTCACCAAGAATGCATAGGTTTACGCATCCGGTAAAAGCGCCATCGCCTATTGAAGTAACACTGGCAGGAATTACAAGATAATTCAAGTCGACACAATCCGCGAATTCATTATCCGGAATATATTCTACTCCTTGTGGTATTCTAATTTGTATATTACTGGTTCCGCAGTTTAGCAAGCTAACCTCTATCTGCACATCACTATAATTTCCGCAAATAGGCACTGTTTCTTCAAGAGTATAAACTCCATTTGCGTCAACACTAACTTTTTTAAGACAGCAACCTATAATATTGCCCTGCGAATCCTTTATTTCGATTTTTGCATACATGTCTTTTTCAACAAAGTTGTTATTTTGTATCGCGGCAAATACATTTACATTTTTATCGGCGATTTCATACTTAAGTAATGAAGCAGTAACACCCCCA
>CAZCPI010000430.1:0-1607 GCA_964500535.1 uncultured Bacteroidales bacterium | reverse complement strand
TGCTGGCACTGTTGTCGCATTTCGGAAAATATTTGTTCGGCACGGTCTTTTTTGATGCCTACTTCGGCGCCGGCAGTGATAATGTCGGTTAGTTTTGGGCTCCCTTTACCATTTATCGTGGTGGTGTGTTGCCCTCCGAAACCATCAGAAGGGCAAAGGTCATAAGCAGGAGCTAGTTCCCATTTACCGTCATTCCACAGGAAAGAGAAGTTCTTGGCATGATCATCTCTGTTGCCGGTCAGTACGTTAAATATCATAAGCCGGAACATTTGTTCAACTTCAGCAGGATTTTGAGTGAGATACCCGGTGGCTTGTAAAAGGGCTATGTAATCAAGTGATACTTCGCGAAAGTCTGCGTCCAGTAATCCTGAAGCAGTAATTACGTGAATACGTTTACCATCACGCAGGTCAAACCGCTCGGTTCCGAAATACTTACCTTCAAAAAGTCTGGTTTCAGGCATCCTGATCTGACAAGATTTTGCAGCAAGTGAATACTTATACTCTACTTCGCCAATATTTAAAGGGTCGTTACTATTCCTGAACTTAACAAGCCATGAACGACCTTCAATATTAAGAAGGTATTTTGGTCTTGCTCCACCTGAACTTCCACCGTTCTTGAAAAGTGCTTCCAGAGCCTCAGATGGTTTTTCCTGCAGAATATTCTCGGTTTCTTCCTGAAGTTTTTGCAAATTGTCAAATGGTTGGGTTTCTTCAAATCTCTGGTCAGGAATATAACTCAGGGCTCCCATACCATTAGCACCTACAATGCTTAGCCTTTGCAATGGATTAAATGAAAACTCATCGATACCTTGCTTTTCAAGAACCCGGTTAAGAAGCAAACGTCCCCATCCGTCAGGTAAACTGTCGTTAAATACGCCGAAGTTGCCTTCGAAGGGATATTGTTTTGCAATAAACAATTCCTTCTTAAGTGGCAATTTTATTGGCGAAATAGAAAAGCCATCCTTGAGCCATTCTACGTCATATTCAAAAGCACAGCAGTTGTTTGGTGCCATCGCTAGTCTTCCGACTCTTTTATTACGATAATATACGTAAAGCAAATCTATATCTTTATCCATTTCTTGTCCCTCTTTTTCTGACTATACGTTTTTTTGTTTGTAGCAACTCTTCCATGCTTGTATAAGCCGGTTCACTAAACAATTTTTCAAATTCGGCTGTTGCATTCATGGCTACGGCAATTTTTACAAGCGACTTAAGGGATATTTCCCCTGTGCTTTCGTATTTCCTTAAAGTTGCATAGCTAACACCGGATAATTTTGAAAGTGCCTCTTGTGTAAGATTCTTTTCAAGACGCCTTTCTTTTACTCTTTCGGCAATCTTACGTTGGATTGCAATAGGGTTCAACTCATCAGGGAGAAATCTTATTTGTGCCATAATAGTAGCAATTAATGCGTAAAAATGATATCAACTGCCATGATAGTAGCAATTATCTATTGTGTAAAGTTACAAATTTTATTAATAAAATGAAACTGTTTGCAGATTAATTCTACCCTGAGTAATGCATGAATCAATAGTATTTGAGCTCAGATACGAAAATTTCACGCTGCTTGCGGCAAAGAGATTCGATTTGGATTTGGGATATTTTGGGC
>CAZCPI010000429.1:174-1609 GCA_964500535.1 uncultured Bacteroidales bacterium | reverse complement strand
AATTTCGGGATTGAAATTGTTGATTGAAATCCGGTGCGCGCATTCCCCGCTTCTCTGCGGATGGGTTAGCGCAAAATGTTTTATTCCTATACGGAATCAAAGATTCCTGGCTGCTTGCGGTGAGGAGATTCAATATTATTTAAACAAATTTGCTGTATGTCCTTAATTGAGAACCCGATTTTATAACTGATATTTATGAAGAACTTTCTTAAAAATATTATTTTATTCACTTTACTTTTTTGTTTTCCTGAAGCCAATGCTTCAGTTAATGCAAACGTTATCAATATTCTACAAGCCAAAGGCTGGCTTGAATCTGCATATGTTAAATGGAGCAATTCCGGGACAGCAGACAGTTATAATGTTTATTATATCGGATCTGATTCGAAAGAAATAAAATTAGATGATCAGCTAATAAGAAATTACGGCTCATATTTCAGGGCTGATGCTATTGGTTTGATTCCCGGTGAATACAAACTTAAAATTGTTCCTGTGGTAGGAGGTAAGGAAGCTGACGGTTTGGTGACAGATAAGATACAGGTGCCAAGTCATGACAGAGCCGGTTATGCATTTAAAGATAACAAAGTGCCGGGAGCTTATAAACAGGATGGAAGTCTTAAAGATAAAGCAAGGGTGATTTACATTACTGAAAGCAGTAAAAACAAGGTTCAACTTGAAGTTACAGGTGCTTCAACAAATCCTTGTACAGGACTTCAGGCAATTTTGGATGGTTATAAAAAGGGTAAGGAAACAAGACCGCTTGCGGTTCGATTGATAGGTCAGATAAAAGACCCTGCACTACTTTATAATGGTGATATTGTAATTGAAAACAACAATAACACTACTTCTTACATTACAGTAGAAGGCGTTGGAGATGATGCGGTTGCTGATGGCTGGGGTATCAGGATCAAAAACGCTTCTAATATTGAAGTAAGGAATATTGCAACAATGAATTGCAATAGCGATGAAGGTGATAATATCGGGTTACAACAAAATAATGACCATATCTGGGTTCATAATTGTGATTTTTTCTATGGTGAAGCCGGTAGTGATGCAGACCAGGTCAAGGGTGATGGAGCGCTTGATTGTAAGAAATCCACTTACGTTACTTTTTCATATAACCATTTCTGGGACACAGGTAAATCCAACCTCCTGGGTTTTAGCGAAGGTACAACTTCAGGACTTTTCATTACTTATCATCATAACTGGTATGATCATTCTGACTCCAGACATCCAAGAATCAGATATTACACTGTACATGTTTACAACAATTATTTCGATGGCGTCTCTAAATATGGTGTTGGGGCCACAACTGCATCATCAGCATTCGTGGAATCCAATTACTTTAGAAACTGTAAATACCCTATGCTAATATCTATGCAGGGTTCAGATGTTTATGATGAAACTGTTTATGGAACATACAGAATTTTTTGCGGAG
>CAZCPI010000429.1:0-164 GCA_964500535.1 uncultured Bacteroidales bacterium | reverse complement strand
ACCAAACAGGCAAATGATTATTCATCAATGCCCACTTTCTCCAAAGAGAATGGTGGAATGATTAAAGCTTATAATAATTTAATGACAGGGCAAAAAAGATTTGTTCCTTACGGAGCCTCCGGTTTCCCCAAGTCGAATGTGGATTTCGATGCTTATGTAGCCTC
>CAZCPI010000428.1:0-1616 GCA_964500535.1 uncultured Bacteroidales bacterium | reverse complement strand
TCTTCCTGACGAGCCATTCGACGATGGAATAAACCAGGAGACAGAGCACCATAATCATTACCAGGGCAGCAATCCGGTTTTCATTCTCCAGGTAAACCTCCGAAGCATGAAAACTCTTGTTCTTGATGAATTTGAATCCCCGTTCAACCGTGCTTTGTTCTTTATAATACGTGAGCATGAGCTCAGGATCAATCGAGGTATCATTGCTGGCAAGGATAAACCTGCCCATGAACTCTTGTTCCCGGGCAATAACCTCCTGGTTGAGTTCAATCTCACAGGAAATGAAATACACCTGCTCGAGTACTTCATCCTTTTTAGGCCTTCCCCGGGCTCCGGTTTTTCTCTGGTTTTTCACAGAGATGGTGATATTTGAAACATTGTACCTGGGGTGTTAATGAATCCATTTTTCAACCGTTTTCCGGGCATCTGCTTCACAAGCGAATCCATTAACACAGAGCTCTTTTAGTGCAGTTTTATCTTTGTCCAGAGATTTTGTGATATTACGCTTATGAGTCTGAATGCTTCTCTTTTGTTGTTCTACTGAATGGAACAGGACCCATCGTTGATCCACGCCACCATATGAACTCTCAAATATCGCATATGAATAACGGGGATCTGAGCAAGGTATCCACATGACATCGGATCCCACAATGAACTGAGATTCTTTAATTGTTTCCGGAACACGAGTTATCCAGAGACATAATTGTCCAAGGGATGAAATACTTTCAGCAGAGTAAAAAGCCGAATCTGCCATGTGGTAAACAGTCTCATCAGGGCTCTTCGTCAGTTTCAGTGGGTAAGTTAAGTTTCAGCTGACCATGACGAAGATAGATCATGGTCATAAAATTCTCATCATTTCGGTACCCTCTGGCATTGGATTTAAGAGCTTGAATCATGCTATTTAGTCCTTCAAGTAAACCATTCGAAAATCTGTCTTTAAAATATGAGATTATTCCATCCCAATGATTTTTGAGTGTTTTTGCAATTTTAATCATCGCAGGTAATTTACTATGCGTAGCCCAGAAGTACCATTTTTTAAAATATGCTTCAGCTGATCTATATCTTCCATTTTCCAAAACAATTGCAGACTCAGTTTCAAATTATATGCTCGAACAGTCTGCAAATTCATATCTTTTAACCCCCCTAATTCCTTCAGTTGTGCTTTTGTCAATGAAGAAGGATTTTTTAACCAAATATATCGTGTATTTTTTAAAACTCGATTGAACATTTGTTCGATTCTTCTGACTTCATCTACCGCTTCATTGACCAGCTTTAACACATGAAATTTATCAAATATTATCGAGGCTAATGGAAATTGATCCTTAATTCCTGTGATAAAAGCGGGGGACATGTCACAACAGAAATCCTTGATTCTATCCGCGTTACTATTGTGTTTTTCCAAGGTTTGGGAAAAAGAAGTAAGAGCGGATGCATCTTTCCCTTTACAGATATGGATTATCCGACCTGTATCGATGTCTGCAAAAACAGTGATATATTGATGACCTTTACGGCGGGAAGTTTCATCTAATCCTACTGATTCTATTTTTGAGAAGTCTGCTTCACTTAACGCTTGTGCTACATAGTGGGAAATGACTCGCCAGATTCGTTTATCTTTA
>CAZCPI010000427.1:0-1619 GCA_964500535.1 uncultured Bacteroidales bacterium | reverse complement strand
TTGCTACTTTATTAAGATTTCGCCAGAGGTAAAGTAAAATAAAATGTTGTGCCCTTGCCCACTTTACTTTCAATGCCAAAATCACCTCCGTGCTTTGAAACAAACTCTTTTACAAGTATAAGTCCAAGGCCTGTGCCTTTTTCTTTGTTGGTTCCCAATGAGGTGAAATGAGTATCAACTCTGAAAAGCATATTTTTAACTTCATCAGACATTCCAACACCATTGTCTGTTACTTCAATCCTTGCCTTACCATCTTTAATTGATGCTGTTAGTTTAACAAAACCCCCTTCAGGAGTAAATTTCAATGAGTTGCTGATAAGATTCCTAAGTACAGTTCCAACCATCTGGGCGTCAGCAAATACCATTATACCTTTATCGGGAACATTTGTAATCAACTGAATATTTTTTGCCACAGCAGTTGCCTGCATAAGATCTTCAACATACATAATGATTTCCTTAAGTTCTATATTGCCCGGATTGAAATTCATCAGACCTCTTTGTGATTTTGACCAGGCCAATAAATTATCAAGTAACTGGTAAAGATTTTTTGAAGAAACTGATATCTGAGTAATAAATTCCTTTCTGGTTTCATCATCCCACTCTTCGTAATTATCTTTTAGTAAATCGGAGAAACCAAGTATGGCATTAAAGGGATTTTTAATATCGTGAGCTACAATAGAGAAAAACTTATCTTTTGTTGCTACAACTTCATTAAGCTTTTCATTTTGTTGTTTCAATTCAGAAGTTTTTTCAGCAACTAATTTTTCCAGTAAAGCCTTTTGCTTTTTAACCCTTCCAATTCTGTATTGAAAATATACATATAAGAAAAACAAAACAAAAAGTATAATTACAACTCTGAAACGCCAATCTTCCCACCATGCAGGCAAAACCTTAATCATTACTGAGGTTCCTTCTTCATTCCAGACACCATCATTATTAGAAGCCTTAACCCTGAAAATATAATCCCCGGGATCAAGATTGGTATAACTTGCTTCTCTTCTTGTGCCTGAAACAATCCATTCTTTATCAAATCCCTCCAGCATATAAGCATACTTATTCTTTTCAGGACTTGTATAGTCAAGAGCTACGAATTCAAATGAGAACTGATTATCTTTATGTGTTAGAACAATCTTTTTTGTCAAGCTGATATCCTCGTTAAGTATAATCCGGCCATTAATTAACTGATTAATTTTAACTCTGTTATTTAATATTTTGAATCCTGTTATAACCACCTGAGGCTTGCTGTGATTGCGTTTTTTTTCAATCATCTCAGGATAGAAAGAGTTAAAACCGTCAGGACCTCCGAAATACATTTCACCATCCTGCGTTTTTATCGACCATCCTTTAAAATTTGAATTCTGTAATCCGTCTCTGCTATCAAATACTTCAACTTTGCCGTTTAACGGGTTAAATTTTGCCAGGCCTTTATCAGTCGCCAACCACAGGTTTTGTTCTTTGTCAATCTGAATGGAAGTAACTCAGTTTCCCGGTATACCATCCTTACCGGAATAATTGGTAAATAATCCGGTTTTTTTATCAAGTTTATCTAAACCGGTAGCAGTATGTCCAAACCACATATTTCCTTTTTCATCCTCACACATACCATAAACATTATTACT
>CAZCPI010000426.1:0-1632 GCA_964500535.1 uncultured Bacteroidales bacterium | reverse complement strand
TTGAGAATATGGCCTATTTTAAATGCCCGGATAACGGCAAGGAATATAAAATATTTGGGGAAAGTCATATCGATAAAATCGCTGGTGAACATAACCTGAAGGTTCTAGCCAGAATTCCCATCGAACCGACAATTTCAGCTGCTTGCGATAAAGGGCTGATTGAGCTCTTTAATGGGGATTGGTTTGATTCAATAGTAAAAGTATTAGAAAATAAGGAGGAAAAAGAAATGATGAGAATAGCGATTGCAGGTGAAGGTACAAACGTAACAGAGCATTTCGGACATTGCAGCGATTTTCTGCTTTTCGATGTTGAAAATGGAAAAATTACGAAAGAAGACTCCATACCGAATCCCGGACACAAGCCCGGATTTTTGCCGAACTTCCTGGCTGACCGTGGTGTAAATGTGATTATCAGTGGCGGCATGGGCGGCGGCGCAGTGGAGATCTTCAACGAAAGAAACGTTGAGGTTGTTGTCGGTGCATCTGGCGATGCGAGAGCAGCAGCAGAAAGCTATCTTAAAGGTGATTTAAAGACAACAGGTTCTGTATGCCACGAGCATCAGCACCACGATGAATGTGGTAATTAAAATAAAACTTTATCATTAGCATAATTTTGACACATCTCTGATGTAAAGTATCTTAATTAAGTGTTTTAAGGAGGTATTTTTATTTTTATGAAAACAAATAAAGTTGCATTAAATTATAATCGGCATTTAGTCATGGTTTTTGTACTTGCAGCTATCAGCATCTTTATGTTGTCAGGCTGTAGTACTACGAATGACACTTCTGGTAAAACTGTTCCGCCGGTTCAGGAAAACACCAGTCAAGCACCAACAACTTCGCAGGCTGTTGATCATAATGTCGATATAGATCCAGCGCCCCTAGCGGAAGGCGATAAAGTGCAATCTCTTGAAGGCTATGGCGCAAAAGGCGCGCTTGCCGACAAAGATTTAACAATTAATGATATGCTTACATATGCAGTTCAAGATGAATATTTAGCACGAGGTGAGTATTTGGCAATCGTTGACAAGTTCGGCAGCCAGAGACCTTATTCTAATATTATAAGTGCTGAGGAAACACATCTTGCTTATTTAAAGGAAGTTTACCTTTCATATGGACTTGATTTCCCTACAGATGGATCTGCCGAGTATATTGTTGTACCAGCTAGTTTACTTGAGGCTGCAAAGACAGGCGTACAGGCTGAAATAGATAATATTGCGATGTATGAACTTTTCTTGACATATGATTTACCGGACAACGTCTTTGAAGTGTTCTCTGCATTGAAGAGTGGCTCTGATAGTCATCTGCTGGCTTTTCAAAAGCAGGTTGACAAACTAAAGTAAATATTATTTTGCTTAATTAAGATTAAAAATATGAATGAAATCAAGTGAGGAGGTAATGTAATGACGAAATATGTATGTTCCATTTGCGGTTACATCTATGACGAAGCAGCGGGTATTCCTGAAGCTGACATTGCACCGGGCACAAAGTGGGAAGACCTGCCGGAGGATTGGGTTTGTCCTCTCTGTGGCGCTGCAAAATCGGATTTTGAAAAGCAAGGGGAGCCCTCTGCTCCGGTAGTGAAAAAAACGATTTCGGTCGTTGAGTCATCCAGCGATATGAAAGAAATGT
>CAZCPI010000425.1:0-1639 GCA_964500535.1 uncultured Bacteroidales bacterium | reverse complement strand
AACCCATTATCATCGGGATAAATGACTTACCGTGCAGACCCATTTTATGCATGAGTTTATCCATTATAAAAGCCGCCCTTGCCATATAACCGGTGTCTTCCATTATTGAAATGAAAAAGTATAGAATGAGGATGTTGGGTAAAAATACAATCACACCACCAACACCACCAATGATACCGTCGACAAGCAAATCCTTGAGTGGCCCGGCCTGCATATTTTCCCTTACAAAGAATGAAAGCAAATCCACAAGGCTCTCAATCCATTGTTTCGGATATTCACCCAACACAAATGTGCACTCGAACATCACGAACATAAACAACAAAAAGATCGGATAACCCAGATACTTGTTAAGCAGTATCTTGTCAATCTTACCCGTTTTGGTTGCTTTATGTTTTTTGTTTTCCTTAAAGGTTTCAGCAAGAGCGCCCGAGATGAAACCATACTTCGCATTTGTCACTGCAGACTCGGCATCTTCTTTGAGTTCATTCTGGATGTCCTTAACGACCTTATCGCGTACATTAAAAATTACCAAAGCATTAGGGAGCCCGGCAATCTCATTCTCAATATCTTTATCACCCTCAAGCAACTTTATTGACAGAAACCTTGTCGAGTATTTTGCTCTTAGCTTTTCATTGAGTATTATCTCATTTCTGACAGCATTAATAGCAGCCTCAACCGCCTGACCGTGATTAACATGAATATGACGTGAGAAAGAAACCTTTTTTTCTTCTCTTATATCATCAATCGCATGATGGTCAATATCAATCTTGTGATAAAAATCATGAAGTTCCTCCAGCTCATGCTTTTTGACTTTGCCGTCCTTAGTCAGGAAGTCAGTATTTTCGTATATATTGATAATTGTCTTAAACAATTTCTCGATACCACTGCCCTTCCTGGCAACAGTAGGTATCATAGGTACGCCCAGAAGGTATCCAAGTTGCTTGTAATCCAGCTTATTACCATTATCCTCAAGCTCATCGTACATATTGAGCGCCACAACCATCCTGACATTCATATCAATCAGCTGAGTCGTTAAGAAGAGGTTTCTCTCAAGATTAGATGAATCCACAACGTTTAGTACAACATCAGGAGCATCGTCAGTGATATGCTTCCTGACATAAAGCTCCTCAGGACTGTAAGCAGACAGAGAGTATGTGCCCGGCAGGTCAATCAAACGAATGGTATATCCGTTAAACTTAAAAGAACCTTCCTTGGCATCCACAGTTACGCCACTATAATTGCCTTCATGTTCATGTGCTCCTGAAGCACGGTTAAAAAGTGTCGTTTTCCCGCAGTTAGGATTTCCAACCAGTGCTACATTTATTGTTTTACGCTTTTCAAAAGCAGATTTTCTGAGTATTTCTTCTTCAACCAGTCCATGAAGGTTCTGACCGGACTCAGCATTCATAGCTTCAGCTATACTTATGACCTCAATGTTTGCGGCTTCATTCCTCCTGAGCGAAACCTCATAAGACATAACCCTGTATTTAACCGGATCAAGAAGCGGTGCATTCTGAACTGACTCCACAATCTTACCCCTCACGAAACCCATCTCAATGATACGTTTCCTGAAACCGCCGTGTCCCAAAACCTTTACGACAACAGCCTTCTCACCTGTATTTAATTCGGATAATCTCAT
>CAZCPI010000424.1:0-1652 GCA_964500535.1 uncultured Bacteroidales bacterium | reverse complement strand
ACAGAATAAGCCCCAGACCAGTTCCGGTTTCATTAAGTGTGCCTTTGGTAGTTATACTTTCATCTATACGAAACAACTTATTTACATCTTCAGGTCTTATACCAACACCATTATCTTTAACACTGATAATGAAATCATTTTTGTCAGCTTTTAATATTATATTGACTTCACCTCCGGGGTAACTAAATTTTATGGCATTCGTAATCAGATTTCTGAGAACTGAATAAATCATAGTCCTGTCAATATATGCCAATGCAAATTTTGGTAAATCGGCACTTATCGTAACAGATTTTTGTTGAGCAAAATCGCTTATAAGGTTTACTGTCTCTTTACACAACTCACAAAGATCAACATGTTCAGGATTGTATTCCATCCTGCCGGTCTGAGTCCGCGACCATTCAAGCAAATTAGTAAGTAATGCATCCGCCCTGTTAGCAGAGGTCTGAATAATCTCAGCATACTTTTCTACAACATCATAATCTTTGTTTTTAACTTTTTCAATCATTAGATCACTGAAACCAAGAATACTGCTGAAAGGAGTCTTAAGGTCATGTGCAATAATAGAAAAAAACTTATCTTTAGTAGCAACAAGCTCACGAAGTTGTAACTCACTCTGCATTAATGTCTCTAAATTTTTTAGTCTTTCTGTAATATCCAGAAAAGTAACAACAGCACCAATAATTACACCATCTCTTATCTGAGGGTAAGACCAATACTCTGCCGGGAAGCTGCTCCCGTCTGCACGCCAGAACACTTCATCATCTACATGAGCTTTTTGCCCGGTTTGAAAAGCCTTGAAAATCTCACAATCATTTACATCAAAAAGTGTACCATCATTGCGTTTATGGTGTATCAGATAATGCATATTCTTACCAAGCAGATCATCAGCACTTTTGTACCCCAATTGATTTATGCATGTCTGATTACAATACGTGCAATTACCATTTACATCCAGACCATAAATTGCTTCACCGGCCGAATTCAGTAAAAGTTTAAATCTCTCTTCACTTTCGATTAGATTCATTTCAGAAATTACTCTTGATGTTTCATTTACAGAAATGGCACCAAGCATAACTTTCTCTCCTACGTGGAATGGAAATTTATGAGTTTCAAAAAAATATTCGATCCCGTTAATATCAGTAACTTTCTCATGAATGACTTCAGAACCATTCTCTATTATTCTTTTATCGTCAGCGATCATAGCTTCAGCCATATCCGCAGGAAGCAAATCTGAAGTGTTTTTACCAACAGCATTTTTCCACCCGAATAAATCAATAACAAACTGATTAGCGTAAACAAGATTACTTTTATCGTCTTTAATAAAGACTGCAGCAGGAAGATTAAGCATAAATATTCTGAATAACTCTTCACTTCTTTTTAAGGAGTCTTCAGCCTCCTTACGCCTTGTTATATCGTTAACGATAGTCAACAGATACAATAGCTCTCCTGTTTCATTTCTTCTTACAGTAGCTGTAATTTCAGTCCAAATAATTCTGCCATTCTTGTGTAAATACCTTTTTTCCCACTTGGCAAAATCAATCAGTCCTGTATATAATTCATCTATGTATTTCTGGCTTTCTTTTATATCATCAGGATGAGTCAAATCCTGCCATGTCGTCCTGATAAGTTCATCTTCAGTATATCCAAAAATA
>CAZCPI010000423.1:0-1658 GCA_964500535.1 uncultured Bacteroidales bacterium | reverse complement strand
ACATATGACCTTGATGCTTTAAAAAATATTGATGACCTTAAGTGGTTTGGTATTAATGTAACTGCTGTTGTAATTACGCGTTATCAAAATCAGCCTGCAGCAACTGCATTCAAGCATAAACTCGAGTTGAAGGGTATCAAGGTTTATCTGCACTATCCGACACAGGGATATCCGAAGGATGTTGATCTTATAGTAAGTGATCAGGGATATGGTGCAAATGAATATATAGTTACTACTAAACCAATTGTTATAGTAACAGGTCCCGGACCGGGCAGCGGAAAACTTGCAACCTGCCTTTGTAATTTGTATCATGAATATAAAAGAGGTATTAAAGCCGGATATGCTAAATTTGAAACCTTTCCGATTTGGGATTTGCCTTTAAATCACAATGTTAATATTGCTTATGAGGCTGCAACAGCCGATTTGAAAGATATTGTAATGATAGATACACATCACAAGGAGGCTTATGGTGTGGATGTTGTTAATTATAACAGAGATATTGAGGCATTTAATCTTTTGAGGAGAATTCTGGAGAAAATCACTCAGGGAGAATCCATGTATCAATCTCCTACAGACATGGGTGTTAATCGTGCCAGTGCAGGTATTATTAACGATGAAGTCGTTTCAAAAGCCGGATATGACGAGGTAATCAGAAGATATTTCAGATCAAAGGTCGAGTACACAATGGGACTTGCTGATAAAAAGACAGTTAAACAGTCTCAGGCGATAATGAAAAAAATCGGAGCAAAGGAAACAGACAGAAACGTAGTTGTTCCGGCCCGGGAGGCTGCGAAAGAAGCTGAGGCTCATGGTAAGGGCAATGCCGGAATATTTTGTGGTTCTGCCATTGAATTGCATGATGGCACAATTATTACAGGCAAAAACTCACACCTTCTACATGCATCATCAAGCCTTATATTAAATGCTACTAAACATCTTGCAGGTTTGCCTGACAATATGATACTTTTGCCTGAAAGCATAATTGATTCTGTAACACACCTCAAAAAAGATATTTTAAATGGTAAAAAAGTCAGTCTTGACATTGAGGAAACTTTGATAGCACTTGCAATAAGTGCTCTTTCGAATCCTGCTGCTCAGATGGCTTTAGAAAAACTAAAGGAGTTAAAAGGCTGCGAAGTACATTCTACTCATATACCAACTTCCGGTGATGAAGCCGGTTTCAGGAAATTAAAGGTTAATCTGACCTGTGACCCTGAGTTTTCAAGTAAAAGATTGTTTATAAGTGAGTAAATAAAGTGAAAACCGTAATAACTTACTTTTATTAATTTTATTTCTTTAAAAATGTTCAAGAAATTATTATTTGCATTACTATTATCAGGTTCTTTAGTTAATGCTCAACACAGGGAAAGACAAGCTCCCGTGTTACACGAAGTTTCAAATCAACAAATTGTAGTTAGTGTATATCCGGAGGCCGTAAAAGTTGAAAAAGTCAATGAATACTGGTTCAAAATACTGGATAAATCAAGCAAAACAATAGGTTTTGCGATGTCGAGCAGTGATTTTTGCAAGAATGTTAAAGGATACAGGGATGTTACTCCGGTTCTTATAGTTACTGACAGGAAATTTGTTATCAAGAAAGTTTCTCTTCAGTCAAATTATGAATCACTAAGTTATGTTGATAATCTGGAAAGGAACGG
>CAZCPI010000422.1:0-1659 GCA_964500535.1 uncultured Bacteroidales bacterium | reverse complement strand
TGACCGGGGAGGACGCATTAAGACCTCAACTCATAAATATTGTAAAATCAAACAGGATTTTAATTAAAGATGTTACTTTGTTAAATTCAGCGTTTTGGGTTATACATCCGTTACTAAGTGAGAATCTGGTTGTTAAAGGGGTTAAGATTAATAATGATGGTCCAAACGGAGATGGCTGTGATCCTGAATCCTGCAAGAATGTCCTGATTGAAGATTGTTTTTTTAATACGGGAGATGATTGTATCGCGATAAAATCAGGCAGAAACAGAGATGGAAGGAAATGGAACGTTCCGAGTGAAAATATAGTGGTCCGCAATTGTGAAATGAAAAATGGACATGGCGGAGTTGTAATAGGTAGTGAAATATCGGGTGGCTATAAAAACCTTTTTGTTGAAAATTGTGATATGGACAGTCCTAATCTTGACAGGGTGATACGTATTAAATCAAATACCTGCAGGGGTGGTTTAATTGAAAATATATATGTCAGAAATATAAAGGTGGGTCAATGTAAAGAATCTGTACTCAGGATTGAACTGACTTATGAAAGCAGGGAAGATTGTGTAAGAGATTTTCCTCCGACTGTCAGAAATCTCTGGATGCAAAATATAACTTGTCAGAAAAGTCGTTACGGAGTTTATATAACCGGCCTTGAAGATGATTCGAGGGTTGATGGAATAAATCTTGAAAATTGTGATTTTAACAACGTAGCTGATGATAATAAAATAACCGGTGCCAGAAACATCAATTTTACTAATCTTAAGATAAACGGTAAATCAGTTGTAAATCCCTGATTACCATAAATATTAAACAAATAACCCCGCTGTATAGGCGGGGTTATTTGTTTAATATAATATCGTGAATAACGGTGTGCACTTTTCCCGCTGATTTTCTCCGGGTAAATCAGATTCTCTGAGTGGTTTAAAGCATATATTTTATCTTATTCTCTATGCTTTCAGGATCTATACCGCAGATTTTATGTAATTCTGCCACAGAGCCATGCTCAACGAATTTGTCCGGAATGCCCATTCTTTGCACTTTAATCTGATAATCATTTTCGCTGAAAAATTCAATAACTGCTGATCCGAAACCACCTTTTACAGAACCGTTTTCGATTGTTATTACCTTATTGAAATTTTTACCGATTTCATGAAGTAAGGTTTCATCGAGAGGTTTTACGAAACGCATATTATAGACCGCAACTGAAATATTGTTTTCACTCAGTTTTTCAGCAACATCAAGTACTGTTTTACCAATTGGACCAATAGCAAGAAAAGCAATATCAGTTCCGTTTCTAAGACAAATGCCTTTACCTATTGGCAATTCTGTCATTTCATTTTTCCAGTCACAGCAAAAACCATTCCCTCTGGGATATCTGATGATAAATGGACCATCCTGTTTTAATTGGGCAGTGTACATTAGATTCCTGAGTTCGTGTTCGTCAATAGGTGAACTGATAATCAGATTTGGAATACATCTGAGGCTTGCAAGATCAAAAACGCCGTGATGAGTCTGACCATCTTCCCCGACAAGTCCTGCTCTGTCAAGACATATTACTACAGGGAGTTTTTGAATGGCAACGTCATGTATGATATTGTCATAACTTCTTTGAGCGAAAGAAGAATAAATATTACAAAATGGAATGAAACCCTGACTGGCTAA
>CAZCPI010000421.1:0-1663 GCA_964500535.1 uncultured Bacteroidales bacterium | reverse complement strand
CATTATTCATCAGTTAAAGAGTTGCTTCTTTCCAGGAATTTAGATCAGAACGCTAATATCTTTACCGAAAATACAAATGTTGAAGAAAATGGGTTTTTTATACCGGACTGTTCTTCTGAAGCAGATATGAAAAGAACTTTATCATTACCCATTGAAAATTGTCTTTATGCCGGAAGCGCTGCGTTTCTTAGTGCATATCTTAAGGTTAAACATGGTCTGCACATGATGAGAAGGAATTTATCATTCAATCCTTTTGAAGGCAGATTCCTTTTAATTTGTGGAAGTACTCATCAGGAAAGCCGTGAATTTATAAATAGGGCTGCTGAGAAAGGTGTAATGGTATCAGAAATGCCGGAAAAACTGATGGTAAAGGGAATAAATGATGATGAACTTGTCAAATGGTCAGAAATTCAGGCTGATAAGTGGAACGAACACGGTCAGATGATAATTACATTCAGTCGTGAATTGTATAACTATGATAATTGCACGAATATCCTCAAAAAAAGAATGTCAAGTGTTGTGAAAATCCTGATGGAAAAATGTCCGGTAGTCGAATTACTCATCGAGGGGGGTGCTACAGCCTATTCAATACTTAAAGAACAAGGTTGGACAAATTTAAATCCTGAAAAGGAATTCGCTCTTGGTGTAGTCAGGATGCAGGTTATGTCTGTTCCCGGTTTCTATCTGATAGTGAAACCCGGAAGCTACCAATGGCCTGAAAATTTTGTCATTTAAATGTATAATCCAAATGCAGTAAGTATGAAACCAAAAAACTATAAATCAGGATTATTACTATCCATTGTCATGCTGTTTGCAATTGTTTGCAATACCAATAGTCAGACGTCTGATGATAAATACAGCCGTCCTCTTAAAGATGTGCTTCTCGAAATCCAGCAACAATTTAATGTAAGACTTAAGATACCTGAAAACCTGGTAAAAGATAAGATGCTTGATTATGCAGAGTGGCGTCGTAGGCCATGGAGTCTTGAGCAGAGCCTGACAAATGTACTTGCTCCTTTCGATCTGAAATTTGTAAAGGAATTTGAGGGTGTTTATAAAATCAAAGAATTTGAATATTCCAGAAGGCTTGAAAAAGATGGTAAAGAATATCTGGATTATCTTACAGGACTTTACACGGACTCTTTAAGCTGGTCAAAAAGGAAGACGGAATTAAAATCCTGTATAATAAAAGCTGTAGGACTTGATCCGATGCCCAAAAAAGTATTGTCTAAACCCATAATTTCCAACAAGCGCATATATAAAAATTACGCGGTTGAAAATGTTGCACTGGAGATTCTGCCGGGAGTTTATACAACAGGCACCGTTTATAAACCGCTTAAGGCTAAAAAATGTCCGGTAATAATTAATCCAAACGGACATTTCGGAGACGGCCGTTATCGTGAAGATCAACAATACAGATGTGCCATGCAGGCTATTATGGGCGCTGTATCTGTTTGTTATGATATTTTTGCATGGGGTGAATCCGAACTTCAGTTTGAAAACAAATTTCACAGAAGCAGTATAGCTCATACAATACAGACATTAAATGCTGTCAGATGGATAGATTATCTGACTTCACTGAATATTTGCGATAAAGAGAGAGCTGCTGTAACGGGAGCATCAGGAGGCGGAAGTCAGACGATGTTGCTTGCTGCAATCGATG
>CAZCPI010000420.1:0-1684 GCA_964500535.1 uncultured Bacteroidales bacterium | reverse complement strand
ACACATCGCTGCGGTTCAGCACGGGATTGCAATCCGCATCAACGATACCGGGTGCTGTTGCACTGTTGGCATTGATGAAGAATGCGTTCTCGTAGGCAGGATCGTCGGGGCGGTCGATGTCGCCGTCGCGCAACGGGGTCTTCAGCGATGCGAGGGACGGGGCCGACTTGCCGCTTCCCTTCAGCTTCGCCTCGCCTTCCTTGTATGCAGCCTCGATGGCAGCCTTTATCTTTTGCACGGTGGCCTTGTCGCTCTTGGGGATGATCAGCGACACCGAGTACTTGGGCGCCCCTCCGTTGATGGACTTGGGCTCCCAAATATTGGCGTAAGACCATCTGGTGTTCTTTCCGGTGATTACCTTCATGGGATTTGCAATTGTTGACATGTTCAGTTCTCCTCAAAATCGTGTTGTGCTGTATTGATCGCCGGTCTCTTGTCGTCTTCGGGCACCAGCGTCGGCTTGCCTGCAGGCTTCTCAAGAAGGCCCCCAAGCAGCTGTTCGAATTGCGACTTCCCGAGCAGTTTCTGCATCGCAGTGATGCCCAGGAGCTTCTTCTCATACGGATCCCCGCCCGCCTCGATGACAGCAGAGGCGACATCGCCCTCGTTGGTGTACCTGCGGATGGACCGTCCCGCCACCAGCTTGAACCCGGACCATTGCTTGCCCCCAAGGGCGAGCTGCAGCGCATGGTCCTTCACATCCGAGGCCCAGGCGACCAAATCATCCACCCGGGCGAGCACCTCGGCCACCTCAGCGTCGTCCAGCTTCGGGGGCAGTTGGAAATCGAAACGGGCAAGGGCCAGGTTCGCCTCGGCGCGCTTACGGCAGGTGGGGGCAACCTTGCAGAATGTGCACCACTTGCCGCAGGAGAACTCACCCTCCCCGGCCCTGGCCAGAACGGCAGCCGGCCCCAATACCGATTCCGCCCATTCATACAGTTCCGTTTTCGGAATAATGATTGATGATACGTTTGAACGCCTAGGCTGGTAGATATGCAAGGCCACCTCATTCACATCGAACACACCGTCGAACATGGCAAGCGCCCCCAGGCCGTAGCACATGACCTGTGCGTTGCCCTCGACCTGGACCAGGCGGCTGCCGTACTTGAAGTCCAGCACGCTCAATCGCCCGTCTGCGATGATGACCGCATCGCTGGTCCCGAAGCTGCCCTCTCCCGCCCAGCGCGAGAAGTCTATGCGCTGCTCGATCAGCAAGAGAGGATCGCTGCACCTTTGCCTCTCGGCTTCCAGGATCTCAAGCACATAGGCTGCATACCCCTGGGCGGCATCCTCCATCTCCTCGTCGTAGTATTGGAGGTTCGGCCGGGGATCGACGGTCTGCTGACCCATCGCCTTGCGAAGCAGGTGCTCGCACAATTCATGGGCGTCGGTCCCCTCCTGGGCGTACGAGCTGGTGGTGTCCTCGCATGCGGCGTTCAGCAGCGCCGAAGGCGGGCAGTTGATCCAACGCTCCGCTGCCGAGGGGCTGGTCAACCTGCTGTGGCTAGTCGGCACGCCTGAGCCTCCTGATGTCGCGAAGAAAGGACGGGTAGTATTCTTCCTTCAGGTCCTCGAGGGTGGTGGCATAGTGGTGCCCGAAAACGGCATCGAACAAATCCCCCAACCCTTCCTCCCGCTTTTCGGCGAGCGCAGCCTCAAGATCCTGTCGTGTAGCTCCCAGGCA
>CAZCPI010000419.1:0-1692 GCA_964500535.1 uncultured Bacteroidales bacterium | reverse complement strand
TCCATCGCCTACAACCAGATCATGTCATTAAACGGCGATGTATCCGTAGAAAGCGAGGAGGGCAAGGGCAGCACGTTTACCATCCACGTGATGATGGACAGATACAAGGAAGAAGAGGAATTCGAGGAGTACGCAACCGAGCCCCCGGAGGAATACGACCTTGCTGGCTGCCATGTGCTCATCGCGGAGGACAACGCCCTGAACAGAACCATACTGGGCGCGCTCTTAACCAACGAGAGCATGACCTATGTGGAGGCAACGAACGGCGAAGAGGTGGTAAAGGCCTTTATTGACGCACCAGAGAAAACCTTCGACTGCATCCTGATGGATATGAGGATGCCAAAGCTGGACGGCATCCGGGCTACCACGCAGATCAGAGACTCCGGCAAGTCCGACGCAAAAACCGTTCCCATCATTGGCGTATCCGCCAATGGCTTTGTGGATGATATTCGGCAGGCGCGTAAAGCCGGCATCGACGAATACACCACCAAGCCCATTGATCGGGACAGCCTGCTTTCGGCTATGACAAGACTGATCAAACGTAAATAAAGGAGGGGAAGCCGCATATATGGACAAAAACCGTTTACTGTCCGACTATGGGATCGACTATGATAAAGGGCTGAAAAACTGCATGGGCGACCCTTCGTTCTACAAAAAGATCCTGTCCATGTTTGTGCAGGATACCTGCTTTGCCCATGCGGGTACGGCGCATACCAATAAGGCATATAAAGAACTGTTTGGCTGTATGCATGAGCTAAAGGGCGTCAGCGGGAATGCCGCGCTGATGGGGCTTTATGAGGCAACGGTTCCGTTGGTGGAGCTGCTGCGTAACGGTACCGAGTTAGACGCGGAGGTGGATCGCATGTTTGCCCGGGTAGAGGAGGCGTATCAGCTTACCTGCCGGGGCATCGAACAGATCATGGCAGAATAACGGTTGGCGTATTCCCGTGCACAGGCATGGGAGCACTTCGTCAGGAGGAACAGTATGCCAAGAAAGATCCTGATCGCTGATGACAATCCCATCAATCGCCAGCTGCTGATCAACACCTTAGGTAAGGATTACGACGTTATAGAAGCAGAAAACGGCAAGGAAGCATTGCAGTTGATGCATAAGCATTACAAGATGCTTTCTGCCGTTTTACTGGATATCGTAATGCCCGAAATGGACGGGTACGAGGTGCTGCGTAACGTTCGCGACAGCGTGCTTCTTTCCCAGCTCCCTATACTAATTATCACAGGCTCGGAGGATGAATCCTCCAGAATCAAGGCGCTGTCGCTAGGGGCAAACGACTTTATTTTAAAGCCGTTCAATCCGGAGATCGTACAGCATTGCCTCAGAAACAACATTGCGCTGAGAGAAACAGCGTCTATATTGAATGCCATTCAAAAGGACAAGCTGACCGGTCTGTTTCATCGGGAGGCTTTTTTTGAAAAGGTAAACAGCATGATCCGGGATAAAGAGCCCGGTCATTACATTCTGTCTTGCTTCGATATCGATCATTTCAAGCTCATCAACGATCAGTACGGTGCCGTGCAGGGCGCCGTATCCTGCGGGAGATCGGCATGGAGGTGCAGAATTTCGTCAGCGCCGTAAAGGGCGTTGCCGGGCGTATTTCTGCGGATAATTTTGCCGCGCTGATTCCGGCGGATAAAAACGAAATCAGCGTTCTGCAAAAGCTGCAGGACAGCCGG
>CAZCPI010000418.1:1288-1710 GCA_964500535.1 uncultured Bacteroidales bacterium | reverse complement strand
CAAGAATGTTCGTATCGGGAATAGCAACGTAAATGGCATTATTGCTGCTGCGATAAACACCCGAGTGTCTTCCGAACGGCTCTGTTTGAGATACCACATAATCGATACCCCAATCGGGACTGTTGTTAACATAAGGAATCGGCGGATCATAAACTTCGGCAACGGGTGTTTGAGCGGGTAACAGAGAGGCAGTAATAAAGACTAAAAAAAGCAAGAACAAGTTTTGCATGTTATACTCCTTTAAAGTTAATATTTATAAAACTTAATTATCCGTTATATAAAAATCAACTTAAATAATTATGAACCGCGAAATCAATCACCTCATTAGTAACAAACTCAACTAGAAATTAATAGAACGCAGATTTTCACGGCTGGAACGGATTAACGCAGATTATTCTAAAAGCAAGATATTTATATAAACA
>CAZCPI010000418.1:0-1278 GCA_964500535.1 uncultured Bacteroidales bacterium | reverse complement strand
TTGCTTATGTGAACATGAGTTGCTACCAACATATAATCGCTACGCGATTAATTATTATATGCAGCTTTAAAGAGAATGCCGTTAAGTATTCCATATTGAAAAGTAACAGCTATGAATAGACATGCAATACCTACGACATTGTTGCTTATGTGAACATGAGTTGCTACCAACATATAATCGCTACGCGATTAATTACAGATATGAGGAAGGTCCTTCCCGCATTTTGAGAGATACAAAATACGGGAAGGATTTGTGAATGGAATTATTGATTGAGAAGACTGAGTGTTTGAGAGTTTTGAACATAGTTTTTGCTACTATCGAGAGACATGAATGCCAAGAAAACGGAATGCTGATTGAAAAAGGCATATTCTGATTTCTGATAATTTCTCAATGACGGTATTTCAGGATTAATTATTTCATTATCGCTTAGTGCGAGGCTGAAAGACATTATTCCTTTATCTGTGATAGGAACAGGCGATGATAGATATGTAATAAATTTGCAATCATCACGAATATCAACAACTGAATCTTTACAGAAAATAATCACGGCGACCTGCAAATATTTAACGTCCTTGTAACCGATAAGGTTTGAATCTGAGGCGTTAAATGAGACATGCAGATAGTCTTTTGTAAGTATGATTGATTCAGGTTCAACGTGAAAATGAGAATCGGGAAATATCCTTACGTATTTTGATATATCATTATGTTCGACGGCATCATAATTATGCTTGAAAACACAATTATAAGCTGACATTTTATTTCGGGTTTTCTTTGCCCACATTTCATAAGCAACCGGAAAAGATTTAACTGATTTAGCAAAAAACGAAGTAAGCTTAAATCTTTGTCTGCGATTCACGGATGCAGGGTCTGAGCCCGGCTTGAATGAAAGTGGACGTTTGCTTACTACTGTTTTACCCGGATAGTTTCTAAAAACCAGTTCACCGAGTTTACCTGAAAGTCTGCCGATTGGCATTGGAGCTACGAGTTTTGCCATTTTTGTAATCCTTTATATTTAATTAGAAAAATTTGTTTATATAATTAAAGAGCGCATAATTTTATGAAAGAGCATTTGACAAAATTTTTTAACCACAGAATTCACAGAGAGCACTGAGAAAGAACACACACAAAAACATTAAGTAAAACCATCACTGAAACCACAGAGAAGAATCACCGAGACCACAGAGATTAAAAATATTTTTATTTCATAGAGCAATTTACCACCAAAGCACAAAAACACCAAGAAAACATCATTTTTTATTTCATAGAGCAATTTACCAC
>CAZCPI010000417.1:0-1719 GCA_964500535.1 uncultured Bacteroidales bacterium | reverse complement strand
AAAGGAAAGTTTTTAAGTATGACAATAAAGAATATGACAGACTTTCCGAACATATTGGAAAAATACCTCTTGTGCTCATTTCACCATCTGACGAGGAACTTATAAGAGAAGGAAGTGATGAAAGAAGGAAATTTATGGACATGGTCATCACGCAGTATGACAGGGAATACATGGAAGCTCTTGTGAGTTATAATCATGCTTTAATGCAAAGAAACTGCCTTCTGAAAGACGAATTCGTAAACGACAATTCTCTTTTTGAAGTTTATGAAGGCAAAATGGGGATGGAAGCCGAAAAAATTTACTCTAAAAGGAATAAATTTATTGAGGAGTTTACTCCTGTTTTTGAGCATTATTACCGGATAATTTCAGGTGGTAAAGAAAACATTAGTCTGAGTTATTGCTCACATATCGATGAGGGTAATCTCGAAAAACAATTAAAAAAGGCAAGACAAAGGGACACTCTGCTTGGTTTTACCACAAGAGGAATACATAAAGATGATTTGCAAATGGATCTTGATGGTTTCCCCGTGAAAAGAATTGGTTCACAGGGACAAAATAAGAGTTTTCTGGTTGCCGTCAAGATGGCTCAGTATGCTTTTCTTAAGAAAATTACTGGTAAGAATCCTATACTTCTTATCGATGATCTTTTCGACAAACTGGACAGCGGCAGAGTGGAAAATATCATCAAACTTGTTTCTGGAAATGACTTTGGCCAGATTTTTATTACTGATACCAACAAAGATCACCTTCTAAGGCTGTTTGAAAGTTCAGGTGGAGAATACAAGTTATTTAATATTAATGATGGCAACATTATTGCTGACGGGAAATGAAGAAAAGAAATATTCAAAGTATAAGCCAGGTTCTCGACGATTATGTCAAAAGCCTTAATCTTGAAAATGGTTTGCATGAAACCAGACTTTTAAATGCTTTCCCTGAAATCGTCGGCCCCGGTATATCAGCACACATCAGAAATCTTACAGTCCGAAATGGAGTGCTCTATATTTCTCTGGATTCATCCGTGATAAGAAATGAACTTCTAATGATGAGACAAAGTCTGATAAATCTTCTGAATAAAAAAGCCGGTAAAGATATATTAAAAGATATCGTTTTCAGATGACCTGCCTTATTCAGGCAAGCCATCTTCTATATTACTTTTAGCTTTAATTACCACTTCAACAGATTTCGTCAGTGTAGGATCACTCTCCTGATAAATCTTCCAGAATGCATCATCGCCTAACATTAATCTTGTTATACTTGCTTTAATATTTGTATTCACCAGAGGAAATGACATTGAAATAAATTCAGGTCTTCCCCTCACCCCTTTATCCGCAGCATAACTTACAAATGCAGGTATCAGATTTTGCTCTTCAAGCCAGTCAGACAGTTTATTGGGAGTATCATATTTTTTAATTTTTTCTCTGTTAGCATCAACATATGCAAAAGAGAAAGTGGAAATAAGATTTGCTGACTGAACTTTATTGTACCATGCACTGACACCTGTTGTATCAAGAGGAACAAAGTAATCAGGCATTATGCCACCACCGCCATAAACAGCTCTTCCGGCAACGGTTTCATACTTTTTATCATTCTTTAATTTTATGCTGTCCTTTGAATAAAACTCACCCTTCATATATCTGTTGAGTATATCCATCTGGTAGTTTTCATCACTACCATTAACATATGGTTTCTGAATACATCTGCCTGACGGAATATAAAATC
>CAZCPI010000416.1:0-1722 GCA_964500535.1 uncultured Bacteroidales bacterium | reverse complement strand
CTCTGCGGCGGGGTTAGCGCAAAATGATTTATACCTATACGGAATCGAAGATTCCTCGCTGCTTGCGGCGAGGAGATTCAATTATAAACGGATAAAAAAAAGTTGTCTTGCGACAACCTTTTTTGTGAGCTGTACGGGATTCGAACCTGTGACCCCTACCCTGTCAAGGTAATGCTCTAAACCAACTGAGCTAACAGCTCTCAAGCGGGTGCAAAGATATTAAAAATCCACAAACAGCAAAAACCGTAGCTTGCCTTTTTGAGCTTTTAATTTTATTCCTTAATCAATTTACCAGTTTCAGGAACACCGTCAACATAGATTTTGTACATATAAACTCCTTTGGTCAGATTATTCATATAGACTATTCCGCTACCATTTAATGTTTCACTCATTATTTTCCTGCCCTGCAGATCATACAAATCAAACTGAGTCGAATTACCAGGCACTGATACTATCAGTTGATTTGAAACCGGATTAGGGAAAATACGAACATTATTGATATCAGGTTTATTTGTGGAACTGACATTAAACTCTGAATAATAATACAATGCCTTTCTGGTTTGATCAAGGTTTTCAGTATTATTATTTATATAAAATTTCTTGTATTCAGTGGGTATATTGACCACCTTCTCACCGAAGTCAGGATATGGAGTAAAAAAAGGCGACTTGCAGATATCAGTCAAATTATACGACATATTGTATGAATATTCGTATCTGGAATAATTATAAAATGATTTTGTATATGAATCAAGCCAGTAATACTCTTCCTTAGTTGGATTCCATTTATTATCAAAAAAGTATTCTCCTTTCCAATCCAGATCCCAATCTGAGGTTTTAAGGTTCCAGACATATTCATAATCAGTAATTGTATAACCGAAATTGTCAGTATTATAAAAATCCTTATAGGTAGGTACAACTATCTGTAAAGAGTCGTTCCAGTCATAATCAATTTCTATCGCCAGATTACCGTAAGCATCATAAGTGGTTTCAGTTTTGCTGTATTCATACCAATTTGAATTATAACTATTCCAGTAATATTCAATTAAATTAGTTTGGTTGCCGTTTGAATCAAAGGTGTTCTGTTGCTTCCAGTTATATTGCCATGAAGAGGAAGAAGTATTCCATTTGTATTCCAAAATAACGGTATTCTTACCGTTTGTATCATAAGTATAATCATCTTTCCAGGTTTTCTCCCATGTCTTAAGGTTTTCCGACCAATATGAAAGCGTATATGAAACCTTTTGTTTGTTATTGTAAGTATATTCCTTTTTAAAATCAGGCAACAATACTTGTAAAGAATCGTCGTATTCATATGACAATGTTTGAATCACATTACCTTTGGTATCATAAGTATAAATCTGATACTCCCAACATACCCAATCACTTTCTGTCTTATCCCATAAATAATAGTAATATTCATAAACATTACCATTATTATTAAATTTGAATATATCCTTGTAATCGTAAATAAGGTTGTTAGCAACGTCAACATCCCAACACACCAAACTGTCGTATCTGAGTTTTACGGCAGATGCAGATCTGATTTCAGGCAAATCAATTTTATTTGCCCCATGCTTCACAATATGATTCCCCCGGACATGGTTTTTATCATTACTGAGAAGCTCCTTTTCATGTCTTACAGTGTTTACCTTGACTGTAGGTAATGCCGTAACAGCAAACATAATCAAAACAAAGAAAACAATGAATCGTTTCATAGCCTTG
>CAZCPI010000415.1:0-1723 GCA_964500535.1 uncultured Bacteroidales bacterium | reverse complement strand
CATATTTTAAAGGTGTTATTTCTTTTCCGGTTTGGTCAATATAGCCCCATTTTCCGCCTACCCAATTATTGCCTTGTATTTCTCCACCGATAATCACCCAACTAAACTTGCTATTTACAAAACCACCTGCGTTGGAATATTTAGGCTCAATTACCCATTCATTTTTTGAGTTAACAAATCCACACTTTCCATTTTCACATTTCGGTATTAAATCTGAACTTAATACATTACCCTCTTCTGCCGTTGAGGGCTGAAAAATACCAAGTAGGCAAATACAGCCTAATAGTATTGATAATGATTTTATTTGTTTCATTTTAATATTTAATAAGTTGATTCGTATTAATTTTAGTAACCCCTCTATTGGTAAGTTTTCATGATTAACTTTTAAATGCTCTCTTCAAAAAGCATTTTCACTTTTTACTCAACTCCCCCGCTATCATTTCAGCCTGCTTTAACACTGTTTCGGTGGCGAGTAGTTGCATGTCGGGTGGATAGCCGTATTTGCGTAGGAGTCTTTTGACAGCGACTTTGAGTTTCGCCCTGACACTTTCTTTGATGGTCCAGTCTAAAGAGGCATTTTGTCTGATGGTTTCAGTCAGGACAACAGCCAGTTCGCGAAGCTTATCCTTTTGCATAAGATCTCTTGCACTTTCATTATTGGCGACAGCAGTATAAAAAGCATATTCAAAATCAGACAAATGCATTGCCTTAGCCTCATCATCCATCTCAACAATAGACTTACTCATATTTATGAGCTCCTCGATGACTTCAGCAGCAGTAAGTATTTTGTTATTGTACTTCTTGATGGCATTTTCCAGCATCTCCATCAAAGACTGACTCTTAACAAGATTCATTTTAGCCCTCGACTTGATCTCTTCGTTAAGCAACTTTTTCAAAACTTCAAGAGCAATATTCTTATGCTCCATGCCCTTAAGCTCCATAAGAAACTCCTCAGAAAGTATCGAGATATCAGGCTTCTTTAATCCCGCAGCATCAAAAATATCAATAACCTTATCCGAAACCAACGCTTTATCAATAACCTGACGGATAGTAGTTTCAATCTCTTCATTAGTCTTGCCGGAGCCGGTTTCATCAAATTTAGACAAACGCGCTTTTACAGCCTGATAAAATGAAACCACGTCTTTTGCATCCATAGCTTCATCATGAGGTATAGCAATAGCAAAAGCTTTTGAAAGAGCAGCGACCTCATTGATATAACGCTTCTTGCCATCTTCCAAACCTAAAATATGCTCTTCAGCTGCCAATATCAAAGAAAGCTTTTTTGAGGTTTCGGCATGGAAGTATTCATCGTAATTAAAACCATGATACATGTTTGAAACCACTTCCAGCTTCTCCTGCATTAACATCACAGCCTGCTCCTGCAAGATCGTCGGGTCACCCTTACCACCAGAATCAGAATAAAAAGAAAGAGCCTTTTTCAAATCAGAAGCAATACCCAGATAATCCACGATCAGACCACCCGGTTTATCCTTATAAACACGGTTGACCCTGGCTATAGCCTGCATCAGATTATGCCCTTTCATTGGCTTATCAATGTAAAGAGTATGCAAACATGGAGCATCAAAACCAGTCAGCCACATATCACGAACGATGACAAGCTTGAGCTCATCATCAGGATGTTTCATCCGTTCAGCCAAAATATGGCGTTGATCTTTTGTCGTATGATGTTTTGCAATCATCGGACCGTCAGATGATGAAGAAG
>CAZCPI010000414.1:0-1725 GCA_964500535.1 uncultured Bacteroidales bacterium | reverse complement strand
CATACAGAGGATAAAGTCAATTTTTTTGTTAATACAGCTCATGATATCAGGACTTCATTGACATTAATCAAAGCGCCTGTTGAAGAACTTAATAAAGAAAATAACCTTTCAGGATCAGGTAAGTATTATCTGAATCTTGCAACAAGACAGGTGAAACGCCTTTCGTCAATGGTAAATCAATTGATGGATTTTCAAAAAGTAGATATCGGGAAAGACAAGATTGTTTTTGCAATGGTTGATATTGTCGCTTTTATCGGAAACCGTAAATCAATGTTTGATTCCTATGCTGCCATGAAAAAAATTGAGATTAGTTATACTCATGAAACAGATAGTTATATAACTGCAGTTGATGAGCCAAAAATTGAAAAGATTTTTGATAATCTTATTTCTAATGCAATTAAATATTCTCACAGAGATTCGAAAATCGATATTTATCTGAAATGTGATAATAGAAAATGGGTTCTTCAGGTAAAAGATAATGGTATAGGCATAAATGCAAATGCAAAAAATAAACTTTTCTCGGAATTCTACAGAGGTGAAAATGCAGTGAATTCTAAAGTAGTTGGCTCAGGTATTGGTCTGTTACTTGTAAGGAATTACGTTGAAATGCATGAAGGAGAAATAGCTTACTTCAGTGAAGAAAATCAAGGGTCGACTTTTATTATAACCATTCCTTTTAAAGAAGTATCAAATCTGGCTGAAACATCAGTTGATAATAATTATGAAGATTTATTAGCGGGTACTCAGACATTAGTGGAGATTTCAGGTAATGAAGAATCAATAACTGATTCTCAAAAAGAAATGAAAATTCTGGTTGTTGAAGACAATGACGATTTGCTTGACTTCATGACAAAAGTACTTGGTGAATATTTCATTGTTTTTTCTGCAATTAATGGTGTTGAAGCCTGGAAAATAGCAAAGAAACAGCTTCCCGATATTGTTATTTCTGATATAATGATGCCTCAAATGGATGGTTTTGAATTGTGTAAAAACATAAAACAAACTTTTGAAACATCTCATATTCCGATAATTTTACTTACAGCTCTCTCTGAAAAATCAGAGGAACTTCACGGTTTAGGTCTTGGCGCGGATGACTATCTGACAAAACCATTTGATATGAACATTCTTATTCAAAAAATAAGGACTATAGTTTCTAACAGAAACACAATCAAGGAAAAAGCACATAAGCTGGTAAAAAACGATAATGATGAAAGAATATTTGCTAATGAAAACAATGATAAATTTTTGAAGAAAATTATTGAGGTTTCAAACAATAATATTTCCAATGCTGAATTTGGCAAAGATGATTTTGCGGCAGCTATGAATGTAAGCTCATCGCGTTTATATAAAAAATTGAAATCGCTTACAGGGCAATCTCCAAACGAATTTATCAAAGTTGTCCGGTTAAATAAATCACTTGAACTTTTAAACACCGGTAATTACTCGATTACAGAAATCAGCGAACTTTGTGGTTTCTCCAGTGTTGGTTATTTCAGTACTGTATTCAGAAAACACTTTGGAAAATCGCCAACAGAAATCTGATATTCTCAGTCTGTAAACTTATCTTTAACGCCTGATTTAGCTTTTCCCGGAACGCAATACTATTTAAAAACATTTTTCCCAGGAAGCGTGAAGCATTTGCATTTGTGATTCAGGTTTCATGAATGGTTTTTTTCTATTTAGTTTTATTAACTATCTTCTATTGGCTATATAATTGTAAAACAA
>CAZCPI010000413.1:0-1742 GCA_964500535.1 uncultured Bacteroidales bacterium | reverse complement strand
CTGTTAAACAGAAGGAGCCTTATTTGTTGTTTCATAAAATTTTAGGATTTTACCCGAAAAATATCGAATTATACGAGCTTGCATTGAGACATAAATCATTATCGACCAGAGATGATAAAGGACTGAAGTTGAATAACGAACGCCTTGAGTTTCTGGGGGATTCGGTTTTAAACACTTTGGTTTCAGATATACTTTTCAAACACTACGAGAATGCATCCGAAGGTTTCCTGTCTAAGACAAGAGCAAGAATAGTACAAAGAGACAGCATAAATAAAATTGCCGTCGAGTTTGGCCTCAATAATCTTGTTGTCACAAACACATCTTTTGAAACCATGCATTTAACAATTTACGGCAATGCCCTTGAAGCTTTAATTGGTGCCATATACCTTGACCAGGGATACAGAAGGTGTAGGCAATTTCTTGAACAAAAGATTTTTGATCAGTTTATAGATATTGAAAGCATAGCTTCATTTGATGCAAACTTCAAGTCCGCTTTACTGGAGTGGGGTCAAAAAGAAAAAAACAATGTTGAATTCATTACAGAAGAAACTGAAATAAACTCTGAAAATGATTTTCGTTTTGTCGCTAGAGTGATGCTTAATAATGAAATTATATCTTCAGGATCAGGAAATACAAAGAAAGAAGCCCAGCAGAATGCTTCAAAAAATGCACTCGAGCATATAAACAGACTTTGATTTTCATCAAAATACTTTTTGACAACTAAAGTGTTTCAGATAGTATAAAAAGAAGTAACTTTGGGTTTTAACTTATGCAAAAGAGAATATGGCTTACGACTTAATTACAAATATTGCAAGCATATACTTCAAGGATCGTATTGCAGAAATTGAAGAATACAAATCAAACGCTTCTGACATTCAAAATGAGCAGATGTTTGATCTTTTGCACAAAGCTAAAGATACTGTTACAGGCAGAAAATACGACTTTAAATCCATATTCAGCTATCAGGATTTCAGAGAGAGGATACCTGTTACAGATGCTTCAGCTATGCTGCCCCAATTAGAAATAATTGAAAAAGGCATAACCAATATTTCATGGCCCGGAGCAGCGCCCAAAGTACTTACATCATTCAACGGAAATAAAATACCGGTAAGCGATCAACTTATAGCCGAATCACTTAACCAGGGGATTTATGACTTTTTGGCTTTATATATCAAGCGAAACCCCGACAGCAAGTTATTCGGCGGATATTTCCTGTCAGTAGGCGATGATGGAGAACAGGATTTCCTTTGTGAACTTTCCACACTAATAAGAAAAAAAGAACTGTTTTTCTTCTCTTTGCTGAACATCCCCAAAAAAGCTGAAGCCGTATCTGCTTATGAAACGGGATTCTCAAAGTTGGCAGAAGAAATTGATTCTGGCAAGATAACATGTTTCAAAGGATCTCCTGAAGGATTATCAAAATTTCTTAAATCTTCTTCAAAAGAATTAGATCCATCTCTGTTTACGGAAGCAGAGATACTATTACACAAAACTGTCTCAACAAACAGTCATCTGGATTCGATAAAATCGTCCTTACAATTACCGGTACCGGTGATCAGCCATTATATGAGCCCCGAAGGTTTTATCGGTATCCAGGATGAACCGGATAACAGTAGTTATCTTTTGATGCTTGATCTTAGCATATTTTACGAATTTTTACAGGTCAGTGACACTGCTGCTGAACCAATTCCTTTGGAAGATATTGATATAAATATTGACTATAAGCCTGTCATAACAAATTG
>CAZCPI010000412.1:0-1763 GCA_964500535.1 uncultured Bacteroidales bacterium | reverse complement strand
TCATGTTTTTTGGTTTTATGGTCGTAATAATCGATTGGTTTAATGGCCCACTTCGGAAGGCTCAGTTCGATCAAGCCGTAACGATTCGGGCAAAATACCTGGTACCCTGGCCAGTAGTTATTGTCAAGACAATGCTTGTATAACTGCAAAAGCATTTCATACTCATAGCGTCCCTGAGCTATGAACTGAGGCGAACACTCAAACAGGTTGAAGGCATAAGGCTTAACTTTCTCCTGAGCTATAAAAATGAAAGTCTGCCCCATGCCGTCACCGGCCATCATTTCGAGCAGGTCGCTGTAAAAGGCAGCCTGTATGTGATAGTCATTGTCGGCAGCAGCCCTTGTAAATCCGTCAACAGAGGCATCGGCAGCCGTTTTAAGGTCAACAATGATATGCTTGCCTGATTTGATGTAGTCCGGCTTTAGCTTTACTGCAATAGGCCCGGATTGCGTTTGTAGGATTCCGGCTAATCCGACTTCTGCCTCTCCATTTGTAAGTAACATCTTTGCATAAGGATGAGCAAAAAGTCTTTCTTTCATTGCTTTGATGCGTTCAAAAACATCCATGTCAATGACTTTCTTTTCGCCTATAACTCTCATTTCGGATTCCTGCCATTCCTTGTAAGCCTTTGTCGACCGGGGACTTTTATAGCCTTCGCCGATTAAGACTTCACATATCGAATGATCATCAAAAATGTAATAGTCATTTTCAAAACGGTCCGGTTCAAGTATGTAACAGTGATAAGCTGAACCGAAAATCATTGCTTCCGTTTCTTCTTTTACTTCTGCCTCTTTAAAGTGCGCCGGGGACTTCTTTAGCTTTTTCAGGCCGGATGCCGAAATTGCATCAGCTGCGAAATAGTCGCCTGTTGTCCTTTTTAGGTCTGCTGATAAGATAAAATCTGATTCCATGTTATTGTAATAAAATATTTCTCACATCATCCATAAAGCCATCAAGCCCCGGATAGCACGAAGCCTGAGCGTCATCCAGTTTCATCCTGTACCCGGTAGCTTCGAGCGCCTGAATTATTACCGCATCAGCTTTGACCTTTGCGAGTTGTTCAGCCAGTTCGGGGTCAGTTGTCTTGACCTCGACGTCGAGGGTAAATGTTAAGCGGACTTTCATGACAGGATTGATTTAAGTAGTCTTATCTGGTCGATCAGGTCTTTCTGTTTTGACCAGACTTTTGCATATTCAGTCGGGGATAGTCGGTTTTTCCTTGCTTCCAGACCGGCTAATTCGTGCTGGTAAACATCAATAAGTGTTTCAACACGCCTTCGGAGTTTTGATTTGAACAGTCTCATCTTATTTCTTTTTTAAGCACTGAATGAAATAGTAAAGTGACCGCATGAAATAGTATGCGAATGCCGTACAAGCGATTATCGCAAATACAACTGTGATTGATTTAATTGCTTCCATCTTTAGGTTTTTTAATAGTTTGAGCACCTTTCTGAATATTCTTCGCAAAAAGCGTTACAGAGTGCACCCCATTTTTTAGGATCCTTCTGAAACTCTTTGATGATCCTGTTTTCTGCATCAGTGTATAATCTTTCGTCCCATACCGGATCGCCATCAAGTGTTACATAATTATGTCCCCTGTCAAATCCCTTATATCCCCAAAACTCATAACACCCGATGCCGTCATTTTCGATATACATATCTGCTTCAAAATCTACCTGGAGATATTTGATTTCGTTTCCGTCTTTATATTCGATTTCGTATGTTAAGTCCATATTGTTTAGATTTTTAGAAAGGTCGAAGGG
>CAZCPI010000411.1:0-1767 GCA_964500535.1 uncultured Bacteroidales bacterium | reverse complement strand
GCATAGTCTGAACCATTACAAGTGTATTCGAAGCTTTGATTGAAATGACCACATTAGTGAAATTCTCTCCAACACAAATTCGCAGAAACTCCATACATGATTCAACCATGCCGGAAGGAGTGTCACCATATCTGCTCATAATCCTGTCGGACAATGAGCCGTGGTTAACTCCTATTCTGATTGCAGTATTTTTTGACTTGCATAATTCCAGAAAAGGGACAAATCTGTTTTTTATTTTATCAAGCTCAGCCTGATATTCTTCATCAGAATATTCAAAATGGCTGAATGTCTTTACAGAATCTACATAATTACCCGGATTTATCCTGACTTTCTCTACATGAAGTGCCGCCTCATCAGCAGCCTTAGGATTAAAATGGATATCGGCTACAAGCGGTATATTATAGCCCTGATTTCTTAATTCAGAATGTATATTGGCAAGATTGGAAGCCTCTCTGACCCCCTGAGCAGTAAGCCTGACCAGATCAGCACCTGCATCAGCAATTTTCTTACATTGCTCAACACTTGAAAAAGTATCCAGCGTAGAAGTATTTGTCATTGACTGTACAAGCACAGGAGCATCACCCCCAAGCTTTATATCACCTATCAATACACAAGAGCTCTGCCTGCGGATATATCTGAAATAATCAGGACAATAGGTCATTTAGTTAGTTTTAAATTCGTAAGAAACCTTTTTAAGCTCCTCGTTTGCTTTAACAATCTTCTTTTTCAGACCATTTTTGTAAGAAACCAATTCATCAGCAAGTTTACTATCTTCAACAGCAAGCATCTGAATGGCAAGTATTGCAGCATTTAAAGATGCATTAATACCAACTGTAGCAACAGGAATACCCGGAGGCATTTGTACAATAGCCAACAAAGAATCCATACCTGACAGGCTTGCATTGATTGGCACGCCTATTACTGGTAATGTAGTTGAAGCAGCTATAACTCCGGGCAGATGAGCCGCCATACCGGCAGCAGCAATAATAACTTTAATACCTTTTGACTTAGCATTCTTCGCAAAAAATTCGACTTCTTCAGGTGTCCTGTGAGCAGACAAAGCATTGATTTCAAAAGGTATCTTAAATTCATTAAGCAAAGAAGCAGCTTTTTCCATTACTTCCAGGTCGGAAGTGCTTCCCATTATAATACTAACTAAAGGGTTCATAGATTAACCTTTGATAAATGCCTGATATTGATCTTCACTCATCAAATCATTTACTTCCTGAGGATCTGAAAGCAAAATCTTTATCATCCAGCCATCTTCATATGGAGATTCGTTGATAAGCTCAGGCTTATCTTCCAGAGACTTGTTAACATCAACAACTTCTCCGGAAACCGGCATAAAAAGATCAGAGACAGCCTTGACAGCCTCAACAGTGCCAAAAACTTCTTCTTTCTTGCGAACATCGCCAACAGAAGGCAATTCTACAAAAACAATTTCTCCCAATTCCGACTGAGCATAATCAGAAATACCCACTAAAGCTTCATTTCCTGAAATCTTAATCCACTCATGGTCTTTGGTAAATAATAATCCGTTCATTTTATAAAATTTATATTGTTTTAATTATGGTAGCAAAAAAAATGTTGCACTAACAGATAACAGCCCAAGAAAAAAACCTGCTGTTACCTGCCCTAAAGTATGCGCTTTTAAATATAATCTGCTCGTAGCCTGCAGACCGCCTGACAGCAAAAGTATTACAAAAAAAATAAGAGGATTTTTTGACTGATTCAGACATATCAAAAAAGCCGAAGCTACTATACAAC
>CAZCPI010000410.1:0-1783 GCA_964500535.1 uncultured Bacteroidales bacterium | reverse complement strand
CCTGTTCTTTGGCTATGCCGGGAGGATCTGCTTTGCCGTAAAATGGCATTCCGTATTGGTATGTGCCGAAACCCTGAAGTTCCCAGCAGGATGGTACAGGTATTTTTGTCCAATTGCCGCTGTTTCTTCCTTCAGTGCAAAAGAAATCCCACAACACTGCATCATCAGATCCGTGACCTGAAAGGTACAGCAACTGTGTTTCAGTAGATGACTTATCTGTTTTAGCAGCAAAAGCCTTAGTGCTGAAAAAAGCTGTCAGCAAAAAAACAATTAACAAAACTGGTTTAATATTCTTCATTTTTTTAAAAATTAAGGTCGTATGGAAAGCTGCTTGCCATAAGCAGTTCAAGCCGGGACGTTTTTATCATGCATGCTCATATTTTATGTTTCTCTTTCCCGGGTTATTTTATCGGTTTCAAAGTTATATTCAATTTGTAAGCCTTCTTTTCGGGTGCATATTTTTTTAATACGCCCGGGCCGCAACTGCTGTTGCCTAATCCCATCTGGAATGCATCGAGCGAAACCACTACATTTTCACGTGGGTTTAGCTGCCAGGTATTTGTTGCGGAGGCAAGATCTGCGACTGTATAATGCAAAGCAGAAGCTGACATTGATGATTCCTGATTTTGCTCACTGGCCCCACTATCAAGCAACGAGGCATTAGCCCTCGAGTATTCACAACTGATAATGACTCCTGTACTATCTTTATCTGTAAGTGTCATCCATCTTACGCCTTCTTTATTACCACATTCCTGAGGTCTTGGATAAGGTGTGTACTGATCAGTAACTGTACTTGTCCATACACCTACCGGTGTACAGTCTTTGCGGTCGGCATAGTTTTCCCAAGGTCCGTGACCGTACCATTTAATATTCTCAAACTTACCGGGCATCTGAAAAGTAACGCCCATCCTTGGCAAATAAGGTAACTCCTGTGATGGTTCAAATTCATTCAACATATTTATCGAGCCGTCTCCAAACACAACATATTTTACATTTTGCATAATGAAACCGCCCTTTGCTTCATGCCTGATTTTTGAAGTTATTGTTACATAGTTACTTTTCCTGTCATTTATTTTAAAACTCTTTACAACTGGTTTCAGGCTATCAAGACCTGCATTCTTCCAGTCTTTTGCCAGCCAGTTGCCAAACCCCTTATCATTATCGGTATAAGCTCTGTATGCCTGGAAGCCGAACTTGTCTGTAATCAATTCATGACCGTCAACAATCCAGGTTTCAAGGTTTCCTGATTTGTTTCCAAACTTAACGGAGAAGTTCTTCCCTGTTACTTTAACACATGAGCCGGGTTCTACAGCTATACTTAGTGGTGAATCCTGATCATGATTTGTCTTTTGAGCTGCAACAAAAGGAATATCCAGTTTTAATTGTTCAAATCCGACCTCATAACCTGCGTCTGCCCATACATTTTTATTTTTCTGAACAAATTTCAAATTCAGGAAGTACTCACATCCTGGTTGATATTTGAAAGGTTTCACCGGAATCAGATAACCGGCTGACATGCCCGGCTGTATCTGCATCTGTGGTAATGATCCTTTTTGCAAAACTTTATCCTGACAAACTACTTCCCAAAAGCAACCATACTCAGACATATTCAGAAAATGGTTTCTGTTTTCAATCTGTACTTTAACAGTACCCGGCTTCAGATTTTCACCTTTAACAGAAAATGGTTGATAGACTTTTTTTACCTGATTATACTTGGCACTGTAAGTCCTGTCCGGGAAGATAACGCCGTTGAAACAGAATGCCGCTGAGTTTGGTTTATCAT
>CAZCPI010000409.1:0-1788 GCA_964500535.1 uncultured Bacteroidales bacterium | reverse complement strand
CAACATTGGAATCATCTTTAAGTTTAAGAGTTTTCTGCGAGTTTTTCACAGTTAAAACCGGATGTTTATCTTCAAGAGTTGTATCGACAGAACATTCCATCCCTCTGAAAACATCAGTATGTTTAGCAAAATACTGATTGGTCAATTCAGGCAATTTACCCTTTATGTCCATCAACCTGCACAAATAATCATTGATTTCAAAATTAAACAAAACACCTCCGGGAATATCTTTTTTCGGGTGATAAGCAGCTAAAAAAACTTCCTCACCAGTATGCCCGCCAGTAGTGAAACCGAAACAGGTCTTTTCAGTCATAAATTTAGCAAGGAGAACATTAAGATCCGGACCTTTTTTTCTGTCAGCAGCGGGTATCGGACTCTTGACATAATCTTTTGCTGAATCAATTTTAGCAAGCTGTAATTCTGAAAGTTCGAGATGAGTATATTTTTTATATATATTGCCGGCTTCAGCATGATCTGACTTATTCATTAACTGAGCTATACCATCACTTGTTTTCTCAAATTTCAAAACGCTTCCAAATAACTGTTGCTTAGTCAGTTTATCATAACCCGACAAACGACTTGTTCCAATGCTTATTCCACTATTACCATGGTCAGGCAAAATCACAACAGCTGTATTACCATCTTTGCGGGCAAAGTCAAGCGCAGCTTTACATGCCTTGTCGAATGCCAGAAATTCTGTAATCATCGCAACCGGATCATTGTCATGAGCAGCCCAGTCAACTTTGCTGCCTTCAACCATCAGGAAAAAACCTTTCTTGTTTTGTGACAAAGTATTAATAGCCTTAGTTGTCATTTCCTCAAGAGAAGGGTATTTCTCAGGGTTTCTGTCCAAATCAAAAGGTAAATCCCTGTCACCAAACAAGCTCCAGATTTTCTTTCCTTCAAAATTACGCAAACCATCAGGATTATTCAAAAAGACCTGATATCCATTATCTTTTAAAAATTCCTGTTGTCCCTTTTCAAGTATTCCTACACCACCCCCTATTACAACATCAAGATTGTTATGTACCATTTGTGATGAAATGGATTTATAGTCATTTCTGTTATATGAATGAGATGAACAGTCAGCCGGAGTCGCATGAGTAAATTCACAAGTAAATACAAGTCCGGTAGATTTTCCATAAAGTAATTTGACAGCTTCAAGTACTGTCATCATTGGCTGATATGCCCTTGTTGAATCTACTTCAAAAATATCATTTTCACCACCATACGGAGGATAAGTTGAGACGAAACCAGTACGTGAAAGCTCTCCAGTCATGTAACATGAGGTCGTAGGAGCAGAATCTCCGATTGGAGCATTTGAAGAAGATGTGCGGACAGTCCCACACATAAACGGGTCAATAAACAGACCTGGGTATTCCGGATTTTTTAGCCATTGATACCAGCGGGCAGCAGATACAGTGGCAAAAGAACATCCGTCCGGAATTAATAAAATAACATTTTTAACAGGACGAACCGGACGTTCTTCACGCCCGGTCGTCTGTTTGATTTTCTTTAAAACTGAAGCTTTATCATCACTGACTGCTGAAACCGTCAGATTACTGAAAAGAATAAAAACAAATAAAAAACTACAACTTGATTTTTTAAATTTTCCAATATAAGATAAAAGCTTCATTTTAAAATATTTAAATATACATATTCACAATTGACTCATAGAGTTCCTGCTTTCCGCTGATTTGTTTAGGTTCACCAACGCTCTTAGCATAAGCAACAACATCTTCCAAAGATAGCTTTCCTTCTTCAAATTCCTTGCCTTTTCCTGAATCA
>CAZCPI010000408.1:0-1795 GCA_964500535.1 uncultured Bacteroidales bacterium | reverse complement strand
GGTTTGAACCGTCGGAATATAACAATGAAACCTGTCCTGAATTTATTACTTTGTCGCAATTACGAATGCAACCATCATAATCTTCCTTCCATAAATAAATATCGGCAAGCAAAGAATAAACCCCAAGAGAAGTAAATCTGCCTTTATTTATGGCCGGATTGTTGCCAAATCTCGTTGCCATCTTAGGCGCAACTGTTTCAAGATTGTGAACAAGTGAGTCAAGTATAACTGATCCGCTGGTTTTTTCTATTTGCAGGTCCTGATCATCACTGACGATAGCATTAGTGATATAAGGTACATCCCTGAATGTCCTGACAAGATAAAAATACATCAGACTTCTTATTGCAATAGCTTCAGATTGATATTGCTCAAGAAGTTGATCAGTAAATGATTCATCAAATTTTTGTGCCTGATTTGCATACTTGATTACAGTATTACACTGATTGATGACAGCATAAAACTGTTTCCATGCAGTAATATCATTATTTGAAGTTATATCACCATCCATTATCAACTGATATCTGTCAGGCACAGTGTTTGGCATAAGAGTTTCCCCTCTGAGCTCTCCCCAGAGAAACATTTTTTCGGGCATACCGTCTGATATCATTGCTGAATAACAACCCATCAGGGAAGCATAAACTTCTTCTTTTGTTGTCCAGTAGTCATCTTTGGTTACACCATCTTCAGGTTCCAGTGTGAGCCATTTGTCACAGGAACATAAAAGTGCAGCAGACATTAATAATATTGCTGCTATCGATTTACGTATAATATTTATTGATTTTTTCATGGCTCCTGATTAAAAATTCGCACTAATTCCCAGAATATAATCTTTTGCACGGGGAGCATATCCATTGTCATAACCTACTGAAAGTGGTTTTGAAATACTGATTTCAGGATCCTGCCCGGTATAGTTGGTCCACACAAATAAATTTTGTGCAGTGAAATACACGGATAGATTGTTTATTTTAAATCTTTTCAACGCTGTCTGACTAAAATTATATTTTAAAGTCAGCGATTTAAATCTTAAAAATGATCCATCTTCAACAAATCTGTCAGAACCCAGATAATTATATCCTCTGTTGTATAAAGCTCTCGGCAGCAGATCAGCCGGTGCTCCGGCAACTTCTTCAGCTGTTTCATATGTATGCCTGAATCTTCTGAGCACTGCCGTGCTCTGATTGTTAAAGCCATACATATTCTCCATAGACATCTTGGTTGCATTTACAACCTTATTGCCATATCTGAAATTAAAGTGTGAAGAAAGTGACCACCTTCTCTTCCAGGTAATCGATGGACCGAAACCTCCGAAAAATTTCGGATTTGAATCGCCCAACCATACAATATCCTGTTCATTGATGTTACCATCATTATTAATGTCGGAATATTTGGCATCACCGGGTTCAAACTGATAATCAACAGCAGTTCCGGCTCCGAACTTCATGTAAAGCGGTACCAGCTGGTTATTTTCATCATAAGTATAAATCTTGTTGCCTTTTTTGTCAACAGCGATGGTTTGCTCCTCATTCAGATAAACACCTTCATACTTGTAACCATAAAAAGATCCCAGAGGTTGATTAAGTATATATTTTTGCAGATACTTGCCATTCGAATTCCAGGTACCGGTTTCAGTCGAGATATATTCCGAAAGATCACGTATGAAATTTTGAGATCTCGCCATATTGAAATTGAATGTCATCAACCAGTCCTTAGATTTAATGGGAGTGGTCTGAACATTAAGTTCCCAACCAATATTGTCCATTTTACCAACATTCATAAAGCTTACATTGCTGAAACC
>CAZCPI010000407.1:0-1811 GCA_964500535.1 uncultured Bacteroidales bacterium | reverse complement strand
ACGGGCTTAATTATGCCATTCCTGATATCAGAAATAATCGAATTTGAATTTACGGTATCTTTACCCATTGACTAAAAACGAAGGTGTTTAACAGAGCGCCCATTTCTTTTAAGAATATCCAAAGCAGTAATTCCAATACTTAAATGATCTTCAACAAACAATTGAGTCACTTTCTGATCACTTTTCTCCGTTTTAACGCCGGTTGATATCATTGGCTGATCAGATACTAATAATAATGCACCTGTAGGTATACTGTTTGCAAAACCAACAGAAAATAAAGTAGCTGATTCCATATCTATAGCCATAGCCCTTATCTTTCTCAGATATTCCTTGAAACTATCATCATGTTCCCAAACTCTTCTGTTTGTAGTATAAACGGTACCAGTATAATAATCTTTTTGAAAATCTCTTATAGTTGTTGAAACCGCTCTTTGTAAACTAAATGCAGGCAATGCCGGGACTTCAGAAGGAAAATAATCATTTGAAGTACCCTCACCTCTGATCGCTGCAATAGGTAAAACAAAATCACCTACAATGAGTTCTTCTTTAATGGCGCCACATTTTCCTAAAAAAAGTACAGCCTTAGGTTCTACAGCAGACAATAAATCCATTATTGTAGCGGCATTTGCACTACCCATTCCAAAATTAATAATTGTTATACCATTTGCCGTAGCAGTTGGCATATTACCTTCAGCACCATATACCGGAACATCAAAACGTTCAGAAAACATCCTTACATACAAACTAAAGTTAGTCAGCAGTATATATTTTCCAAATTGATCTATGGGGCATTTTGTATATCTGGGCAGCCAATTTTCAACAATTTCTCTTTTGGTCTTCATTTATCATTTATATATTTGAACCTACAAAACAAAATTACGAAATGTTTGCATTAAACCTACCTGCCTATCCATTTAAAATTAAAAATAAAGATGGTAAACAAATAATTTTTGATGAAACCAGAAGTAAATGGATATCTCTTACACCTGAAGAATGGGTTAGGCAAAACTTTGTGAAATTTTTAATTCACGAAAAGAATTTTCCCCGTGAAAGGTTGATGAACGAAACAAGCATTAATGTTAACGGACAAAAGAAACGTTGTGATTCTGTGTTATTTGACATCAACTTATCACCTCTGGTTATTATCGAATATAAGGCACCTGAGATTGAAATCAGTCAAAAGGTCTTTGAGCAAATCAACACTTATAACTGGATTCTTAAAGCCAAATATCTCATCGTAAGCAATGGTATAAATCATTATTGCTGTAATATTGATTATCAGGACAATACTTATCATTTCCTTAAAGATATTCCTAATTACAATGAATTATAAAAAAACAAGGCTCACCCAAATCTGAGTGAACCCCTATTATCTTTTATATTTACAGAAATAACTGTTTAATCCAAATCATCACCGGTAAGTGATGAATCTATCATAATTCTGCCACAATATTCGCAAACAATAATCTTTTTTCCCATACGTATATCCATCTGCCTTTGTGGTGGAATTTTATTAAAGCAACCACTGCAAGCGTCTCTTTGAACAGTTACTACTGCCAAACCGTTGCGGGCACTTTTACGTATTCTCTTGAAAGCAGTTAACAATCTTGGCTCTATATGAGTCTCAATCTCTTTTGATTTCTCTCTGAGATTTTCCTCTTCAGATCTGGTTTCAGAAACAATTTCCTCAAGTTCTTCTTGTTTTTGTTCAAGATCTTTACGTCTTTCAACTAATTGACTTTCAGCAATCGACATTTCTTCTGTCTTATCTTTGATCATTGCTAAAGCCTCACGAATCTTCTTTTCAGATA
>CAZCPI010000406.1:0-1816 GCA_964500535.1 uncultured Bacteroidales bacterium | reverse complement strand
CTGTTTGATTTTACAATATTTATGAGTTGAGGTCTTAATGCGTCCTCCCCGGTCATGATGCGATTTTCAATTGGTTCGCCACTTTCTGCCATTTTAAGCAAACGAGCTCTTCCTCCCATGTTTTGACCGGGCAATCCGGCCTTCCAACCATATCCGGGAGCGCCACACATGCTCCACCATCTTTCATTGCTTGCATTACCATCAATTACACCTTTTCCGGTTATAGCAATATTGGTTTCACCATAAGCATAAATCATCGGATGATAATTATAACAATCCAGGCCTTCCCATCTTGTCAGAACCTGAGGTAAATAAAGCTCCTTCTTTGGAGAAAAAATCAATTTGGCTCCATCTTCAAGATATAGATTAACATTGCTTTTTAAAGTAATGGGGCCTGTATAATATATTCCTGCAGGTATTACAACCCTTCCTCCACCATTTGTGCTACAATCTACTATTGCAGAATTAATAAACTCATGATTCAACCTGGTACTGTCACCAGCCTTAGCGCCATAATCAGCGATATTAAAATCGACGTTTGGGAACTTAGTAGGTTGAATGCTTTTTATTATACGGTTTTTTTCTTTCCAAGCCTTATCCATATCTTTAGCAGATACCGAATAAACGCAAACCATGCACAAAAAAAGTGGTAAAAGACGCTTTATCATAATCAGTTAATCTAGTTTTTGACAAAAATAAAAAAAAACCTATTTGCAAATTTTTCAAACAATAAATACGTCAATTTTAACACAAAAAACGTCATAAATTACATGTAAAAAGCAATAATTCTACCTTTTAGCAGCTTTTATTAACCTACGTTCATATATCAGACTACCATCTGAGGCTATACCATTGACTTCAACCATAAAATTTTCAATATCGGAATCAGGTGAAAAACTTATAGCTGCTTCTCCGCGAGAATCAGTAATTACGTATGGTTTCCACATTCTGCTTCCTGAAATATTTGGATATTGACTTAACCATGTGTCTTTTGTACCCGGCATTATAATCCGCTTAACATCATCTTTGATTTTTTTGCCTGCAGGAAGAACCCTGGTTTTCTTTATTCCCGTTTTTACGTCAAAAGCCCTTTTAGTCCAGATTGCAATAACACCTCCTACACCGGTATATGATGAATCCTTTGCTGCGAACTTCACAAAACCGATATTAGCAGGATCTTTCAATACATCAACGCTTTTAATTTCAGATGCAGACACTTCCCTGAGTATATTCTGATCAACCATCATTCCATCAAGTAAAAATGTCACATTACCATTTCTGATAAGCATAATTTCTTCATCATAATTGTAAGTTACACCGGGAAGCCTTACAAGATAATCCTGTATCGTTGCCCCCTGTTCAACAAGATCATCTCCGGAAACTGTATGATTAGCATACGAATATGGTTTGATTTCCCTGTCAATCTGTTCCGATGTTACATTAACAGCTTTAAGATCAATGGTTTTAGTTATTTCTTTACGTAAAGCTTTTTCTTCTTCAGTCAACGGAGCATAAATACCATTATTATTATTTCCGATTTTTTCATCTTGCTGTTCTCCGGTATCCCATGACTGCTCCAGCACTCCATCAATAGCTTTCTGCAAATTAAATTTTGTCCATTTAGAAGCAAGAAGCCAACTGTCAAGTATATTAGCAGAAACCGCATCTTTTTTCTCCATTAGTTCAGAAGGATTTGGAATTTCTTTATTTAAATCTGAAGTCAATAAAAATTCTGACATTATATTCTTTTCTGTTGCGTACTTTTTATCTTCAGGATAAACAGAAACCGAAAAATCTCCCTTTAAAGGTTTCCCCG
>CAZCPI010000405.1:0-1817 GCA_964500535.1 uncultured Bacteroidales bacterium | reverse complement strand
GTAGAGAAAATTTCTATTTAAACGAAAAACTATTTGACCTTTTGATTAACGCATTCCACTTGGAAACCGAGGTTCTTGATTCGATAGATTCAAACGGATAACGTGTAAAGAAAACCGGAAAATCTTTTCATGTTCAGAAAACGTGTAAAGAAAACCGGAAAATCTTTCCATATCTTCAAAACACGTAAAGAAAACCGCAAAATCTTTATTTTGCCCAACCTTGGAACAAAGTAACCGTCTCCGAGATACCATCTTTTCGGTTTGATATGTAGGCTCTATTCCCTGGCTTGCTCATGCAGACTCTGGAGATGCTTACTTTTAACAAAGGTTTGGCAGCAATAAAATATAATATACTAAATTTGCCTGACACGGTGCAGCATGTCAACGGCCGTTTGACAATATACTTACGGATGACGGCATACTGGTACGGACAAACTAATATTATTATGACCAATTATAATAATATTTGGCCATTATGAATATTATGATTTTATCTTATATGGTTCATTCGAACCGGAAAGCTTTCACTTTGCGTTCGGTTTCAGAAGGTGATATCTTGTACTTGGACGCAACTTTTCTCCATGACGCGACCGCCTTGGTTACCTCATCTTTTATTTCTAATGCACGTTTTTCAGATAATAAGTAGTAGGGGGCTGTACTCATTACAAGATTAATATCCAAAGAGTTGTCTTTTTCATCAATGTTGAGTTTAAGACCCGTACCGGTTTCATTTGCATTAAGATCAAACGCAGGTGATAAAGTCCAGCCGGATTCAGTATATAGAAATCCATGATTACGCAGATGATCGTCAGTGTTTGAAACACATACTGAAAAAAGGACTCTTCTAAAGAGCTCTTCAAGGTTTCCTGTTACATCCGCACATTCCGACCTGATGAAACTAACCAGATCAAGATAACTTATGCCATTATCTGCATCTTCACCATCCTTGCGTTGAAGCATGGTCATTGCCGAAGCAAAATGAATCCTCCTGTTGTCTGAAGTCCTGTCAAAACGTTGTGATAAATAAGTATGATATACGGAAGCTAACTTTTTAACATTAGCATTGGGCACTGTAATTTTAGATAGAATTGCCAATTCATGAACAACCATTTCCCAAAGACCGACATCTGAATCATCATTTTTAGATGGAAATTTTGCAATCCATTGATTACCGCATGTGTCTAAAATATCAGCTTTTGGTCGTGCCCCTCCTAATGATGATCCCGGTGCAATCAGTTGATTAATCCACTTTAGTGAGGTTTCGTCCAGCTCATCAGCATTTTTTTCATATTGTTCGACAGCATATTCAAGATCTCTTAATGATGTCCAGGGTGGAGCTGCCAGTTTTTGATCATTATTCATGAATTGACCATCTTCGCTTTCTTTAAATCGCAAACCACCCATACGGTGACTATCGTGGACTCCCAATAAAAAATCAATTCCAAATAAAGTACGTGGTTCGGTCTTTTCAAACTTAGAGGATAGTATTTCCCGGCGTTTCATCAATAACTGTCCCCATCTGTCAGGTGAGGAGTCTTTGAAAATACCGAAATTATCATTTGAAAAAGAGTAATGCATCCCGGGAAAAAGAGGTAATTCAGGATCAATTGAAATACCTTTTTTTATCCATTCGTTGGTATATTCAAAAGAATAGACAGCTTTACCCCTAAGTGAAGTAAAATATAATTTTCCTATCAATTGAGGTGAACTGAGTGTATACCAATCGGCAAATACTAATATTTCTTTTTCTGCATTCTTTTTCATAGCAAACTATTCAAAGTCAGGTGTTTCAGAATTACCCTTATCAATAACATGAT
>CAZCPI010000404.1:0-1831 GCA_964500535.1 uncultured Bacteroidales bacterium | reverse complement strand
TTCCGTCAATGCCGAAACCCTTAAAAGCATACGCTCCAGTCACCAAACTTAAAAGGAATAAGGAAATTATCAGCCTCTTCATATTGTATGAACTTTACAAGTATAAAAACAAAGATATGAGAAATATTGCTTTAAAATTCAAAAAGGATAAACGTGGTTAATTTATTCAGCATCAAGATCAGCTGTATTATATGAACACTTCCAAAGTTTATATCTTCTGAATTGATCTTGCATTCGCTGTTTAAAATACTCCCAGTTTTTTTTGCTGAGAGAAGACCATGCTACCTCGCTAAGAGCACTGATACGGGGGAAAAGCATATATTCCACCTTGGCAGGATTACTCATATATTCTGTCCATACGTTAGCCTGGGCACCAATAATGAACTTCTCTTTTCCGGGACTGACCAGTGTAAGCACCGGCTCGATATTATAAACTTTATTTACCGAAGTAACGCCACCCCAGCTTGCGGTAAGCGAATCTTCTTTCGTTTGTTGAGGGTAATCAAAATATAATCCGCTACACGGTGTCATTATTACGTAGTGGTCAGTCGATGTAGCTTTCAGACAGCCAACGGACCCGTCACCTCGCCAGCTCATAATACATGCTGAAGTATTAACATCTTCATCTAGAGTTTCGTCCCATGCGATTATCCTGCGGCCTTTTGTCTGAATGTATTTCTCAATACGATTTACCAGATAGCTTTGCAAAGCTGATTCGTTGGGTAGTCCTTCTTTTTTCATTCTCGTCTGACATTTCAGACATTGTTTCCATTTGTCTCTGGGGCACTCGTCGCCACCGATATGAATATATTCTGAAGGGAAAAGATCTGTTACTTCGTCAATCACTTTTTCAAGAAAGTTAAAAACACAGTCATTGCCGACGCAAAGTACATCTTTTGATACGCCCCAGGTTTGCATTACATGATAATCCGACCCTGCACAACCCAAATAAGGATATGCACTGAGAGCAGCCAGACAATGTCCCGGCATCTCAATTTCGGGTATCACCGTTATATAACGTTTGGCAGCATATTTAACGATGTCTTTTATTTCGTCCTGAGTATAGTAACCACCATATCGTTGATTGTCGTTTCCGGTACCGGGATAACGCCCTATAATGGTTCCATCACGCCATGCACCGATTTGCGTAAGTAAAGGAAAAGATTTGATTTCGATACGCCAACCCTGATCGTCGCACAAGTGCCAGTGAAAATAATTGAGTTTGTGGTAAGCCATATAATCAATTACTCTTTTTACAAAGCTGGTTGGAAAGAAATGACGGCTCACATCGAGCATCAAACCCCGATAAGCAAACCGGGGTTCATCATTTATTGTAGTATAAGGCAAATTAATCCGGTTCGTATTGCCTGATACGGGTAAAAGTTGAATTAAAGTCTGGATTCCATAAAATACACCGGATTCAGAGCCTTCTATTAGTACACCATTCTTATTTATATCAAGCAGGTAGCAATCCTTTTTGTATTTCGGATTTAGTTTCAACCGGATTTCACCACAGGGTTTTCTTTTGCCTTTGTCTAATGAATCGTATTTGAGTTTAATTCCGTATATGTTATCAATATAGTCTGCAAAAAAATCAGATGAATTTTTCAGAGCTTTGTCGTACTTGATAACAGTCGAAGATGAAAGTACAATTTCACCTTTACTCTTCATGGACATTTCCAAAGGAACTGGTATGACTGACTGAGAGAATGACGTGATATAACAAAGCAGACAAATAAAAAGGATAACAGAATTACGCATCACCGATTCTATTTAGATTTTATAATGTCGAAACCTTGACCGTAAACGCCTATTACAGAGCTTTGTGAAA
>CAZCPI010000403.1:0-1836 GCA_964500535.1 uncultured Bacteroidales bacterium | reverse complement strand
TAGCTGTTGTAGTGTTTGTTTTTACAGCAGTTACATTTACATTAGCTGTTGTTCCAGTTCCGAATTGTGTACCTTCTCCACTAACAGCTGCAATAGCTGCTACGAAGTTATCAATACATTCTTCAATTGTACCGATCTTAATGTCATCAGCTGCTTCTAATACTGTCTTTCATGTATAAACACTAGTACCAATAGTCATTGTCTCTCCATTAGATGGAACATCTCCTCCTAATGTAAGAGTATTATGAGCTTGTACCATATGAGCTTTACAGTCAACGCCAATATTAGGCACTGTTAAGGTTTGTCCAGCATCAATCTCATAAGTCTCATCTCCTATTGTAAGAGTTTCTCCATCGACAACCACACCTGTAATATTTAACGTAGCTTTAGCTTGTGTCTTTGTGCCTGTAGAAACATCTACATTTTTACCAGTAGCATTGTCAGCAAGTGTATATACTTCTGCTCCAATACTAATAGTTTCACCCATCATAGCAGCCCCATTCATTGTTAATGTACCTGTAGCTGCTACAGACGCTCCACTAATATCTATCTTAACATCTCCTGTATAAGTTCCGTCTTTAGAGAACTCATAGGTTCTTCCGTCTATACTTATAATCTCACCTTCTTTGGCTACGCCAGTAAAAGTAAGATCATTAGTTGCTTTTACTGGAGCTACTGGTGTTCCATCAGTAATAAGTGCCTGAAGACATACATCACATAGTGTGTGGTCAGAGTCTTCTGCTCTGTAAAAAATAGCTCCACATTTTGAACAAGTTATTTTCATATTGTTTTAAGTAGTTATCCACTGCTCACCAGCATCAACTGTACCTGATTCTGCGAGCGTTAATTTATATGGACCACCTACTGTAGTACCAGTATTACAGAACCTAACTCCATGAGTTCCTGGTGTAATAGCTGTCCATATAGGAGATCCTTCGGTGCCTTCATTAAAATAAAGACTTACCGCTGGCTCTGCATCAATGTAATTATACCTTATTTGTATAAGTGCATTCATGCTACTAGAACTAGGAACAGTATCGTCTGCCGGTACTCTAGATGAAAGATTGAATACTATATCTTCATCAGCGTCTGGAGTTACTGCCGCTCTAACATAATTTGTCTGTCCTTTTAAAAGGTTTGGGTTAGCATATCCAGCTACCGCACTACCAGGATGCCAAGCTGCACCAGGTAATGATGGAGCACTAGACTTACCACCTATGTACCCAGCTAACATTGGCTTATTGCCATTGCCAGCTGTTCCTGTAAATATTTCTTTTGTAGTAGAAACACCTACAGCTGGTACTAGCGGAAAAGTTTCACTATTATCCCAAGCCTCTAATCTAGGAGCTGATGATAATGCTTCACTAAATACGGCCTTATAGACCATAGTAGCATTATTATTACCAGCTCCAGTTGCTTTGTTTGGTATCATTTAAAGATCTCATTTAATTTACTTAATGTTTTCTTTCCAACACTCTTACCATTTACTAAGAGCACTTCTTGTTTATGCTCAGGTAAATACTTAAGAGCGAACTGTAAAACTGCATTAGCTGTGATACCACCATAGTATCCAGTAGGTTCTTGAGTCTCTGGAAAAAATCCAATAGACTTAAGACATTTTTGTAACATAAGAATATCATCATTTTTTTCACCTAACTTCATAATATTCTTAAATACATATTTAGGTTTTGTCACTGAAGACAAGTCGACATCTCTCCAGTTATTTTGTACATCTTCAAAAGCATAGGCCTCATATACTCGTCCTGATTGGAACCAATCTCTAGTCAATATTCTTCTACCGCCTTTTCCATAGCTTGGTCCCCAACTGTCTTCCAC
>CAZCPI010000402.1:0-1851 GCA_964500535.1 uncultured Bacteroidales bacterium | reverse complement strand
AAGTTTGGTTAAGCTCGGGATGGCGAATTGACTTTTGTGCTGGTGCAGAATAGCTAAAACTGCAAATGATTACCATCAAGATTAGTTTCAATATAATTTTCATAGGGCTAAATTATTTTAGGGTATGCAAATTACTTTGAATATGGTTAAATTTATTTTCGTCCAGCAGTGCTTTGTTTGCAAAATGCTCCCAATTACACACGGTTTGATTAATTTCATCAATAATTTCATTACCCTTTTTAATATTGTTAGCCTTTGCAATCGTCATAAAATCATCCCTTGAAATTGCACTCCTCTTACCATTAATACTTAATGTTTGTTGATTGACCCATATATTGGTCGGATCGTAAGCAAAACAAATATCATAAGCCGGAGCTAACTGCCAGCGTTCTCCCTTTTTTAAACGAAACGAAAAATTCTTGGTATGATCATCGCAATTTGTTGCAAGCACATTAAATACCATCCGTCGAAACATTTGCTCTGCTTCCGGATATGTAAGTTTTAATAATCGCATAGTCTGAAAGACCTGTTCGTAACTGTAAGCAAACATTTCGTTGTAGTTGAAATGCTGGATGGCGCAAAGTGTTTGAATGTGGTGTTTGGTATTACCCTCACGGTCAAATCTACGGGTCATGAAATGTGCTCTTCCATTTTCTTCCATCAACCTGCACTCAGTCATTTCTATACCGGAAGCTTTTGCCATCAGGTAATAAGCGTATTCCACTCTTCCCCAACCTGAGCTTTCACCAAACTGGGCATCGCTGACGCCGTCAAGTTTTATAAGCCAGTGCTCGAAGCCTTCAGGTGCATTAGACTGTCCTGACTTTACAACCCCACTTTGTGGATTGTAGGCAATCAAAGCTTTGGGTCGTGCTCCTCCTGCTGAAGTTCCGATTTTAAGTATCTCACTTACGGCCTTTTCCTCATCTTTATGTAAATTGGTTTGAAAAAATTCCCGCTGATTTAACATTTTCTGTGCAATATCCACAAGACTGTGTATTTCCAGAGTAGCAGATCGCTTGCCATCTTTAAACAGAGCGGTTTCAAACTCAAGAGCGCCCATCCCTCTTTTACCGATGAAGCATAATTGTTCTACCGGGTTCATGCTGTTTGCCTGTCTGCCTTGTTGCGCCAGCCATATATTTATAAGCTGATTACCATATTTATCAGGTAATGAATCGGATAATAGTGCCGGTAATCCTTTGAAAGTATCTGTAGTATCGTTCTTGCCCTTCCGTAGCTCGGGAAAACTATAAATGCGTGCCCCATTGCTTACAGGCATTTTCAGTGGCGATAAATCCCATCCTTTTGAAATGAAATTACGGTCATATTCAAAGTAAGCCAGTTGTTGGGATTCATCCCAGCGAACTGCACCTGCGGTTTCGTCCCAGATTTTTACAATTGCATAATCTACCATCCTGTGTCGTCATTTGAAGTTTCATTATCAGGTTTGCTACGTGCACGTTGCCTTTTGTTTTTCTGCATTTTTGCATACATAATCGGACTTATCTCTTCTGCTATACTGAAGTTGTCCAGCACGTAAAGTGCATCCAATGCCCTTAAAAGCTGTATGAGAGTTGAAAGTGTAACGCTTACGCCATTTTCTATCTGACTAATTGTGTATGGGTTTAGTCCGGCTTCTTCTGCTAACTGATTTTGCGTTTTATTTGTCTGTAAACGTTTTTGTCTTATGAACTGACCAATCACCTTTATTATATTAGCATCGGTCATTGAAATCCATTCAGTATTTGTATTTGCCATAATAAACTAGTAAAAGGAGAGTTATTATTGGTTATTACCAACAAAAATATTATTTTATTTATTAATAACAAAATATATTATCCGGATTAT
>CAZCPI010000401.1:0-1876 GCA_964500535.1 uncultured Bacteroidales bacterium | reverse complement strand
CTTTATCACTTTTTTTAGGTCTGCCACCTCTTTTTACTACTTCAGTTTTTTGAAGTTCGGCATGTGTTACTACTTCTTTTTTACTAGTATTAAGCATTCCGAATTTTTTCTTTTCCATTATGTTCTGTCCTTAAAAATATTCAATTATAATTATATATACACTAATAAACACTAATTATTTGTAATTATCAATACTTTGTTTTAAGTCTATGATATTTGTAGCAGCTTTTTTATAAGCAAATGATTTTAGTCCACCTGCATTTGCAAGTTCTAGTACACTTACATTTTGATTGATAGCAGTTTGATATGCTGCACTAACAGGTATCATGAATATTTCACATTCAAAACCAAGAACATCTTGAATGATTACACTAACCTCTTCTATATCTTCAGGTTTTTGTATCATGTTTGCTACAAACAAAATAGGTCTATCGAATTCTTTAACTACATTGATAGTATCAATTGTGCTTTGCAGAGTTTCAACAGTTGCATTAAATGGAATAATTACAAGATTACTTTGTTTAATAGCTTGTTCTATCTTCACATCATTAAATCCACCAAAGTCAAAAATAGTATTTTCAAATTGACCTAAGTTTTTTTCAGATAAATCTATTTTAGAAACCTTCTCAGGTAGTCTATCGGACAGATTTCCATATGGGTCTATTTCAACTCCATTGAACTCATAGCTTGTAATAAGTTGATGTGCAATCAAGCTTTTTCCAACACCACCTTTAAAATTGCAAATAGTAATATTCATGCACTACCTCTCTTAGTCTCATTATTTGTATGTAATTATACACTAAAAAAAAATATTTCTAATTAAATATAAAGAGCATTATATAATAATATACACTAAATAAATGTATTAAAATATATTATAAACATAAATATTTGTAGTTATATATGAATATATGATATAATTACAAATATTTATGGATTAGGAATAAACATGCAAAAAATTTCAATATATATTTTCGGAAATCATATAGCAGATATGTATCAAGAAGAAGATAGAGTATATCTAAAACAAGTTGACGACTTGTGTAATAAAGTAAGTCCTTTAATGTTAAGTTCTAATCAAAAGGAGATAGATACTACACATCTAACACATCTTGAAAGGGTTGCAGGATTCATTAGCGATTCATTACCTGGTAATTTTGGTAATGAAATATTAAATAACTTCTTTTTACAAAACTCCAATAAATACCCGACTGTAAGTGATAAACTTCTTTTTATTGGGAATAGGGGACTTGGAGCGATTTACTTTGAACCATCAATGGAAAAAGAAAATGGATTTATTGAAACGATAGAGTTAAAATCTATGTTTGAAAAAGCTAAGGAATTAAAAAAAGGGGGAGATTATCACTCATTACAAGATGCCTTTTTGATAAGTGCTCACTCATTTGTAGGAGGTGCAAGAAGTAAAGCAGTTGGTGCGATTAATCTTGACACAAAAGAGGTGTTTTTAGGTGATCGCACAAAACCATTAAAAGATGGATTTATCCACGCTATTATCAAATATGATGATACAGCAAACGATGATGAAAACAAATCAACATATTCTAAAGTCGAGTACATTTATCATATTCTTGCAATTGGATGTGGTATTGATATGGCAGATTGCTATTTGGTTCAAACTGATGACAAACACCATTTCGTAACGAAACGCTTTGATATAGAGCCAAGCGGAAAAAGATATCATGTTCACTCACTTGCAGGATTACTTCACTTAGATTACAATATTCCAAGAACCATAGGGTATGAAGATTTGCTTAGAACCGCAGTAAAACTAGGAGCTTTAGGGAGTCTGAAACAACTTTTCTTACAAATGCTTTTTAACTATATGTTTGTCAATCAAGATGATCATAGTAGAAAC
>CAZCPI010000400.1:0-1880 GCA_964500535.1 uncultured Bacteroidales bacterium | reverse complement strand
TCTTTGGTTGTATCTCATACTCATTACCTGACCGTAAGCACCTGCTGATCTTATTGCTATCATATCTCCCCTGTGAGTCTCATTAAGAAGAATATTTCTTGCAAAGACATCACTTGATTCACATATAGGTCCAACTACATCATAGCGCATCATCCGTTTATCGGACGATAGGTTTTCAATTTTATGACCGGCCTGGTAAAGGGCAGGTCTGATCAAATCGGTCATCCCTGCATCAAGTATCACAAACTTCTTCCCTCTTCCGACCTTGACATACAACACTCTTGATATCAATGATCCGCATTGAGCCACCAAAGCTCTTCCCGGCTCAAAATGAACTTTTTGTCCCGGGTAAACCTTTAGGTTTCGGTTAATAATTCTGAAATATGTCGAAAAGTCAGGCACAGGATTTTTATCAGGTTCTTCGTAATCTACTCCCAGGCCACCTCCCAGATTAATGTTGTGGACCTCTTCTCCTCTGTTTCTGAACCACTGTTGTAGTTCGTTAACTCTTAAACATAGCATTTCAAAAACAGACAAATCGGTAATTTGAGATCCAACATGAAAATGAAGTCCGGTTAATTTTATGTTATTACAACTTTTAATAACGTTCATAACATCTTCAAATGTCCATGGACTTATCCCGAACTTGTCGCGCGATCTGCCTGTGCTTATATATTTGTGTGTATGAGCATCAATATCGGGGTTTATCCTCAGTGAAACAGATGCCGTTACTCCTAAAGATGATGCCAGAGCGTTGATAACTTCAATCTCAGGTGTAGATTCACAGTTAAAACAAAATATTTTTCCTTTCAATGCTGTGATTATCTCCCTGTCCGTTTTGCCAACACCTGCAAAGACTATCTTTGAAGGGTCAAAACCACATTTTAGTGCCAGAGAAACTTCGTTCCCGCTGACACAATCGGCTCCCAATCCATAACTTTTTATTATGCCAAGCACTCTTTTGTCTCCGTTTGCCTTAAGGGCATAATGGGCCTGATAGCCGTACAGTTTGATCTCAGCAGTAAACTTCTGAAGGGTATCTTTTAAAAGCTCTATGTCGTAAAAATAAAAAGGAGTTTCTGAAACGGTTATCTTTTCTGAGAGTTTTGATGCTAGCATTCTGAGAGTTATTATTATAACAAAAATAGTAAAAAAGTTGTTCTTTATTTAAAATATCTATCTTTGCGAATAAATTTTATTGAAAAATGGAACTAAACAAAAAGGATCTTTTAAGAGATACTATCTGTCATATTGACATTACAAACATAGACAGCACAAAGATAATAGACTCAATGAGAAATATGTCATTCTCATCCCGTGACACTGCTTCTGCTGCTGATATTCTCCAGCTTATGATCAATGACAAAGAGTCTACAAACTGGCTGATACTTGCAGGCAGCACATCTGCCGGGGGATGTATGCAGGTTTATGTGGATATGATTCGCTTTAAAATGATTGACGCTGTAGTTTCCACCGGTGCTTCAATAATTGATATGGATTTCTTTGAAGCTTTGGGTTACAAACACTATAAGGGAAGTCAGTTTGTCAATGACACTCATTTAAGAAGTAATTACATCGATAGAATTTACGACACTTATATTGATGAAGAAGAGCTCCAGGCTTGTGATTCTACTATTAAGCAAATTGCTGATTCACTGGATCCCCGGCCCTACTCTTCAAGAGAGTTTATTCATGAAATTGGTCGTTGGCTCACCAAAAATTCAATCAAAAAAAACTCACTCATTCAGACAGCTTTTGAACATAATGTACCCATCTTTGTTCCGGCCTTCAGTGACTGCAGTGCCGGATTCGGACTTGTTATGCATCAGGTTGAGAGAATGAAAGAGGGGAAGCCTTATCTGACCATAGGTTCAGTTGCT
>CAZCPI010000399.1:0-1881 GCA_964500535.1 uncultured Bacteroidales bacterium | reverse complement strand
TAAAAAACGCTAATAAATCATTCATTCACACACCTCATGGAGTAACAGATAAAACCACCTAATATGTTTAAAGGCACATTTTATAATAAAGATCACAAGTGTGACATCATTTTTGATAATTGCGATTATTATAATGATAATCAGGGCTTAAGTGTTTACTTTTGGGGTGATATTTACGGGATTGACAGATTAGGTTTTTCTGAATCCGGTAAAAATGCAGAGATTATCAGTAAGATATACAAAGACGGTGGATATAGCAGATTTAAGGAGGTTGATGGTATTTATACTTACATTTTGGTCCATGATTTAAAGTTATATATAGTAAGAGATCATCATGGTGCAAATAGTCAGGTGTACTATAATAAAAGTTATTTTGCTTCTTCGTTGTCATTGCTGACAGAAACCCCGGATTTTAATACAGAGCCCGATAAATTAAAATTATCATCTTTTCTTTCAAACGGTTACATCAGTACTCCTGATACAGCATTCCGGAATGTAAAGAAACTTGGTGCAGGAGAAGTGCTGTGTTTTGAGAACAATGAAATTAAAGTTTATAATTTGTTTGATACAGACGGTATTTTGCCTTCAAAGGATTCTATAAGTATTGAAGAGGCTTCCGAAAAATATGGTCAGTTGCATCTTGATGCTATTAAAAGAAGAGTATCTGGAAAAAAGTCTGTTGGCTTATTACTGAGTGGAGGCTATGATTCGGGATCGAATTTAGCTGCGTTAAGAAAATTTCATACCGGGGATATATATACTTTTTCAATTGGTTTCAAAAATGATAAATGGTCTGAACTTCCTCAGGCAAAATGTATGTCTGATACTTTTGAAACAATACACTCTGTTTATGAAATTGACGGTAGCGAAATTGATTATCTTGAAGAAATTGTAAGACATCTGGGTGACCCTTTTGTCGAGGGCGGTCTTATGGTTAATTATGCTGCGATGAAGCTGGTTTCAACTAATAAACCGGATGTTATATTAGGAGGTGATGGTAGCGATCAGTATTTTGGAACTACAGGCAGGGAAATTGCACTTAATATATTACTGGATAAATACGGACTTAAGCCTGCTGTCGGGTTATTCAATAAAGCTTTATCCAATTCGGTTTTTGACAGAGATAATAAATTTTATAAGTTGAAGTTTCATACAGATAAAATCCTCAATATTCTTGATGGAGATATGTTTGGATTTCCTGATTTCAGATTGAAACAATTATTAATTGACAAATCTGATTTTTCCGGGAAAGGTAATTATACTTATCCCGGGAGAGATTTTGAAAAGCTTTATACTTTACATGCTTATAAAACTGATTTGGAAAAGACAATTAATCAGGTTATAATTTTTAAAGCTTCAAAAATTGCAGAAATGTTTGATGCTAATCTGACATTTCCATTTTTAGATCTTGATTTGTATGAATTTTTGAAGGTATTGCCTGTAAGACATAAAGTAAAGGGTGATGATTTAAAGAGTATGGCAAAAGGTCATGGTACTTCAAAATATTTACTCAAATATCATTATAAACCTTTATTGCCTGAGCAGATAACAAATAAGAAAAAGCAGGGCGGATTTGCACCTATGCCATTATTTTTTGCGGATAACAACAGGTTTGATGCTATTTCAGAAAGAATATTAAGTTCAGGAGTATGTAAAAGCTTTTTAAGAAGAGAAAAAGTTGAAGAGTTTCTTGGAAATTATAAAAACGAAAAGAATAACGAAGCATGGTTCTGGTATAAACAGAATAAAGCAATACAGGTTTTTAATATTTATGTTCTTGCTTTGTGGTGGGATATTTTCATTGATGGTAAATGATGGATTCTACGACTAAAAAAACTGTAAAAGGTATGGTCTGGAGCGTCATTGACCGTTTTGCAGGTC
>CAZCPI010000398.1:0-1882 GCA_964500535.1 uncultured Bacteroidales bacterium | reverse complement strand
GCTCGAGAATATTCCCATGAATATGTATGAAGATAGCAGCAGGCTGACATATATCAGCATGAACAAATAGAATACTTCAACAAATGATTCAAGGGTTATCATATTTGTTTTCAGTTAAAAATGTTTATTACTTCCCGATAAGCTCTTTTAATATTTTCATCACGGGTATTCATATATTTAATGAATTTTTCGGGGTCTTTTTTCATAAGTATGTCAAGTGCAATTACTTTTAGTTGTGGCTCATCATTTTTAATCACGTATTCAAGGAAGTGCCTCCACATCTCATCAGGTTCGAAATTACGTAATACTTCAAGAGAAAGTATCTTTTTTTGGTTGGTGGCGTTTTTATAAATAACAAACATGGGCCACAGATCTGTGTTTTCAGCCACAGAGGTATAATAATCCCAGGCAATAGTCCTGATATAAAAATCACGGGATTTTATAAATTCAGTTGCTTTATCTTTAAAAGCCTTGTTTTTAATTTCTTTCAGGTACATAAATGCCAGAACGGAGTTTCTGGATTCTATTGACTTTAACCAGTATGAAACCGTTTCATCTTCAGGCGTCCTTAGCTTGAAAGTTTTAAATATTTGATTAATCTCTGAAATGCTTAGATCCGGCAGGTAATCCAGTATTGACGGAGAATACCTGTACTCCGGAATGCTCATAAGGCACAAGACAGCTTCAATCCTGATTTTTCTGTTACTATTGTTCAGGTACTTATTAACCAGTGGAATATAAATCGTATATCTCAGAGTTTTAACTGTTTTTAAGCCCAATAAAACATCAATATCTTTAATGGAATGAAGGAAGTAATTTATTTTTTTGTCTGCTCCTGTATCTACTGATAATTCAAGAAGCCTGCCACTCAGGTCATCATCTACCAATTCCTGTAAATGAATTATCGTACGATAATAGACTTCGAGGGTACGCTTTTGTGAAACCAGCTTCTTTAATAATTCCATTTCTTCACCTTTTGCCTTTCTCAGGAATAACAAATCGCTATAGACACAATTGATTATTATGGGGATGATCTGTGCTCTTGTACGCGCCTGTAATATTTTTTCTTTTGAAGTTTTGTAGTCATACCAAATACTGAATATCACAAATAAGAACACAATAAAAAATGAGAATATCGTAAGGTCGATTATCAGATACTCTATGGGTCTGAGATTTTGGACCAGGCTTTTTTCATGGATCTCACTAAACAAAAATATCAGATGGCTACCACTATTTTTAAGATGAAAAAAGTACTGGTAAACAAACAACACAGCTGTTATGGCAAATATTATGGCAAATAAATATCTGAATCTGAATATATTTCTGTACCTGAATACCATTTAGTTATAGTTTTATCTCATAGCATCCTGAAACGATAGATAATATCAAGTATAAATCTGTTTCTGAAAGAGCCTGATGAGTATTCTTCTAAATTATAATTAACGGATAATCTTATTTCATTTGAGAGGTTTATCATTTTATTTGTAGTAAGTCTGACTTTGTATGCATCAAGTCCGAAAAAGGCACCATTGTTTTCAATAAAAAGTCTTTCGTCAGGAGCATTACCGTAACCTAACTCCAGTTCATTAAAATCGCCGGTCTTTTTACCATATTTCCTGATGTCAAAGAGAAATGTCGAAGCATTGCCATTATTTTTGAGAGTGTAAAATGATCTTAGAGCATAACTCCAGCTTTTGTGATATTTAAGTAACTGCCCGGTCAGCATATATACCGGCAGGCTTTGAAATTTCATATATCTTCCTCCCAGAGTGGCTTCAACAGTCTTAAAAACCGGATAAGTATATTCGAAACCACCTCTTAAAACAGGGAAAACATTTGAATTAAAGCCGTAACCGGCATTCAGATAAAGATAACTTCTGTT
>CAZCPI010000397.1:1430-1908 GCA_964500535.1 uncultured Bacteroidales bacterium | reverse complement strand
GATCTTTCGTTGATTCCCAAGTATGCGGTATTGGACCCCGCCTTAACGCTGGGGCTGCCGCAGCATATCACCTCCACCACCGGCATGGACGCGCTTACACACGCGGTAGAGGCGTACCTATGCGTACACTACACCACCAAGGAAACCAGAGCGTTTTCCGAGGAAGCGGTGCAGGCAATATTCCGCTATTTGGAACGCGCATACGAAAACGGTGCGGACATGGAGGCGCGGGAGGCGCTGTTATTGGCCTCCTATAAAGCGGGCTGGGCGTTTACACGGGCGGGGGTAGGCAACGTGCATACCATCGCGCACACGCTTGGAGGCTTTTATAACACGCCGCACGGCTTAGCAAACGCGGTGATACTTCCCTATGTGTTGGAGGATTACGGCGAAACAGTGAATGCGAAGCTGGCGCGGCTGTACGATATCGCGGGGCTTTCCGGCGCGGCGGGGGAGGAAGCCAAGGCCAAAGCGTTCA
>CAZCPI010000397.1:0-1420 GCA_964500535.1 uncultured Bacteroidales bacterium | reverse complement strand
GTTCGATTTCATCAAGGATGCGGACATTCCGCAGATGATAGGGTTTGCCCTAAAGGAGTGCAACCCGCTGTACCCGGTGCCGGTGCTGTACAACACCGCACGCTGCCGCAAGGTGATCGAGCGGATACGGATTCCCGCAGCGGCTGCAAAAGCATAACGGAGCATTCGCACTGCTTGCCATGGCAGGTGAAACGGTGCAGGTAAATCACAAGATATAAAATCAAAAGCGAGTAAGAAGCAAAGGCTTTTACTCGCTTTTTCATGAAAGTACAAAATAAACGGTTTTTATTATTTCGCGACTGACAATACGCTGTTGACAATGTTGTGTGTGTTTCTGTGTGCAAACAACTGTGCTTCCATCGTGGTAAGGTTATACAGCACGCTCCATTGCAGCTTATCTGTACCGTCGTCACCATAACACCCCAGTTCCTCTAAAAGGGAGATCGCGTCCGTTTCCGTCAACACGCCGTTGCCGCCAAGGATGGCCGCCTCTGCCGTATCGTAACGGTCGAATTCCGAGGAGCCCTCGCCAATGTTCAAGCCGTTGTAGGCAATAAAGTTGGACGCGATTTGATAGTCTGCATCCGCCTCCGTTACCCGCATCGCACCGTCATAGTATTCTACCAGCAGTGAAGCACCGCTGGCATCGGCAATCAAAAAGTGACAATCCACATCAGCGGAAAAATAGATATTGTACTGCTCCAGTAAAGCTACGGCTTCCTTTGCCGTGGCGGCTTTATCCAACACCAAACGAATGGCGGTGGTGGTGTTTAACGTCACTTTCTTAGGATCGTTACCGCCGTCCGCTTCCGGCACAGCCAGCAAAGCCATGGCAACGCCTTTTTCGTTCATGCCGTCAAAGGGCAGAAACGGAGCCGCTAAGGTCAAGAAGCTGTCGATGCTGATTCCGTGCGGCAGATGGGCTTCATCATACCCGGCAAAGGAAAGGTTAACGGTGGAAACCGAGGCATAGCCGTTATCCGGTGCGGTAAATACCTGTAAGGACGGCGCATAGGCAAAATCAAAATTACGCCCGTACAGCATTTCTCCACGTTCATTGCGTACAGCAAAGGCCGTACAGCCGTCGCCTGTTACCCCAAGGTCGATGGGGAGCCCCTTTAAAAGCCGCCGGGTCACGAAGGCTTCTATATCCGAATCGCTTTTTGCGCCTGTTTCTAAAAACGAGTCAAAGCCGTAATCGCCGTAATACGTCATTTGAAACATGCCGTAATCGTCCAACTGCTTGAGCGTGGAAAGCGAACGCAACTCGTTCCAAAAGAGCGCCGCTATGGCAATGATAAGAACCAGCAGCACAGCCGTAATAATGAATAAGGTACGCTTGAGAACTCGATGTTTCATAGGATGATGTATCCCCTTTGCAATTCATGCCGATTATTCGCATCCATTACTGTACCATATC
>CAZCPI010000396.1:0-1916 GCA_964500535.1 uncultured Bacteroidales bacterium | reverse complement strand
CTGAGAATAAGTTGATTTACCGTAAAAACTGGGAAGAAAAACATAATATTGTCGCTACGGCTTTGTGGCGTACTGCTCAGTCAGTTAGTTCTGATTATGCGACTGAGATATACGGAGCCGCTACAGCAGGTATGTCTGATCCATCTGCGGGAGGCTCCATGAGATCTCTTGGATCGGGTAATTCTGAAGTAAGGACATTGTCCGGCATCGGAAGTTTTAACTACACTTTCCTTAACAGGTATATTATAAATGGTACTGTCAATTACGAGGGTAAATCAAGTCTTGGCAAAGCCAACAGATGGGGCATGTTCCCGTCAGCAGGTGTGGCATGGCATGCTCAGGAGGAGCCTTTTCTGCGTGATATCAGCTGGGTCAAACAGATGAAATTCAGAGGCAGCATCGGTCAGAGCGGACAGGCACCAAGCGGTACTGCACCTTATGTCGGTACATATAATTCGGTAGGAGAGTACATTATACTGCCTGCCATTGCACCTTCGTCCATGCAGCTGAATAAACTGAAATGGGAAAGCTCAACAGAATACGACATGGGACTTGATCTTGGTTTGTTTGATAATAAACTGACAATGACTTTTGACTATTATTATAAATTTACCAAAGATTTGTTACAGACAAGAGTATCAATCCCGGCTTCAACAGGTTATAATAACCAGGGTAATACTATATCCTACTTTAATTCAGGTGCGCTGAGTAACCGTGGTTGGGAATATAGAATAGACTATGAGATACTTAAAAATCAGAAATGGACTTTAAGCGCTAATTTTAACATCAACCGTAATGTCAATCAGATAGAGTCATTACCTGAAAATCTTACGGAATCTACTTACTCACTGAGTAACGGTATTTATGCCAGAAAGCTGGTTCCGGGGACACCGGTTGGTTCATTCTTTGGCTATAATTATGCCGGTGTTTATCAGAATACTGAAGATACTTATGCAAAAGATGAAGATGGTAACGTAATGACTAATCTGAAGGGTGAGCCCATAGTGATGAAAAACGGTACTTACGTTTGTTATCCCGGTGATGCCAAATACAAAGATCTGAACTATGATGGTCTTATAAATGAAAAGGATATCGTTTATATTGGCAACAGTATGCCTATGGTAACAGGTGGTGGCGGTTTAACAGTTAAGTATCGTAAACTTTCATTGATAACTTTTTTCCACTATCGTCTTGGCCAGAAAATTATCAATCAGGCACGAATGAATAGTGAATCTATGTATGGTACTGATAATCAGAGTAAGGCTGTTTTAAGACGTTGGAGAAATGAAGGTGATGATACAAATATACCAAGAGCATTATGGAAATATGGCTTAAACTATCTTGGCTCTGACCGCTTTGTTGAAGATTGTTCTTTCCTGCGTCTTAAAACTGTTTCAATTAGTTATGACGTACCAAAAGAATTTTGTAAGAAAATATATACCAATGGTATTAATTTATTCCTGACAGGTTATGACTTGTTTACGTGGTCAAAATATACAGGTCAGGATCCTGAGGTTTCACTTCCAAGCAGAATTACAGATTTGGCGATGGATAATGCTCAGACACCGAGAAGCAGACGTTTTGCTGCCGGAATAACTGTTAATTTCTAATGATGAGTACAATGAAGACACTAAAATACTTTATTATATCTGTTTTAATGTTGGCGGGCCTTTCGTCCTGTAACGACTGGTTGGAAGTGCTTCCTCAGGACAAGCAAATAAGCGAAACTTACTGGACTTCTCAGGGAGATGTAGAGGCAATGCTGGGTTCAGGTTATTATTATCTCAGAGATATGGTTACAGATTATCTTATACCATTTGGTGAACTTAGGGGAGGCTCTGTTTTCAGCATAAAAACAAATAAATTACAAAACTTCCAGGTGAAACCTACTGATGAAGGTCTTTGCAACTGGGGGC
>CAZCPI010000395.1:1534-1928 GCA_964500535.1 uncultured Bacteroidales bacterium | reverse complement strand
CAATATATTTATTCCACATACTAATCAAAGTTGCTTGCGGCAACTTACTCAAGCGGGCATAAACCCAGTCACCCATACCTTTCACGATTTCGAGAGCCTTTTTATTGCCACTGATTTCATAAATATCCATCAGCCCGGCAAATATCTTGTGCAAAGTATAATAGGGAGCCCAGATTTGCGCATTAGATCCACCGTAGCTTGCACCATTTTCAAGCATGATAAACTGATCCGGCGGATAAGCACTGATGAAACCTTTACCCCAGTTCCAGTAATCAGTCCTTATGCCCTTTTCACTCAGGTCAGAATCAAAATTTCCTTTACCCTCAGCAGGTGGAACTAGCGTCGGGTCTGACACAGATTTTCCTCCCTGAGTCTGGGGTTTACCGGATAGCTG
>CAZCPI010000395.1:0-1514 GCA_964500535.1 uncultured Bacteroidales bacterium | reverse complement strand
AATAGCACTCAGATAATGACCTGTGGCATGACCACGCAATTTTGTATCCTGACTATCCCATACTCCAAGAGGCTCAGCCCCTGAAGGTTGCATCTGCCCAAAAGCATTACGAAACATATAAAGAAAATTATCAGGATTTGTTTTTGCCAGACCTTTTATAAACTTATCCCGATTTTCTATAAATCTGGTTTCATCGTTATGAGAGTCGGTATTGAGAGAAACCTGATCAAGTTTGAAAGCTTCAAGTTTGCGCTCAGGCATTACCTGACTGGTAGCCTCAACAACTTTTACGTTTGCGACAGGCTCAATATTCGTACCCGGCACTTTGCCTTTAACTTTATAATTACCAATTGTTTGTACCTGACTGTTATCAACAGGAGCAGGCCAGATAACTCTGACTTCAGGACCATTAATACCATTATTGTAAACGCCCTTTACAAAACGGGGCAATCCCGGAAGACTCTTTACTTCGGTAACAACCTCAATGTCAGGGACACTTTTGAGAAACGCATTGTAAAGTTGCGGAGTAGAATCAGAAAATACCTGATTACGTTCAGGCTCAAATCGCCTTCTTGATACAGGCTCTTCCTTCTTCAAAGCAATATTATAAATCCTCATTATTTGTCTTTCAGTCAATGGAATCCTATAAATACGGAAATCGTACAATTTCGCATTCAATGCTGTTTGGCCATCAAGAGATTTACCTATCAAAATCTTGTTATTATTGACCGAGTCGTAATCAAACAGACGTGAAAGCTCAATATCAACATTCGTAACCTTACTAACAAGCTGACCATCAACATAAGTAATCAAAGATTTTGAGGGCATATCAAAAATAACAGTCAGGAAATGCCATGTATTTATAGTCAAGACCTTTGCAGTTGAAGCATAACTTTTTGAAACACTCATTATCTGAGCCTGAAACCCTTCTTTATCTTCAGAGCCGGTCAGAACAGCCTGAATACGTGATTTGCTGTTTTTACCAAAATCAAAAAATACCTGTCCGTTTTGTATTGAACGCAGATATACCCATCCGGTCATTGTAAAAGACTCTTCGCCGGCAACCAAATCTCCGGGAAGTGAAATATAAGTTGCGCTTTTGCCGTTAAGGTCAAGTACATTTCCAAACAGGGAATCCTTCACAAATTTAAAATCCGTACCGTTTATATTTCCTTGAAGATTATTTCTGGACCAGTCTCTTGCATCAGTTTTTAATGTATAACGTGATATCAGTCCGGTTTCACCAATACCATCAAGGATCTGATCACCAGACTGTGCAAAGACAGATGGAGAAAGAAAAGCACAAAAGCTAATTACTGTTGCTACAAGCAGTTTACCTATTTTCATATTTAAATTTATATTTTTCATTAAGGTCGTTTGTAACGCCACATGACAAAAATAGTGATATATATGACGCACTTTAAACGTTAAAAGGGCCATTTTAGACAAAAATCATATAAAATTCTAACAAAAAAGTCCATTCGGGCTATAATTCGGGCAAAAGGGCAATCGAG
>CAZCPI010000394.1:0-1928 GCA_964500535.1 uncultured Bacteroidales bacterium | reverse complement strand
TTATAAATCAAGGTTATTTGAACTGACGCTGATACAGAGTAAACAGTTTAAAAGGGGAGATGTTATGAAATTATGGGTTTCTGATGATGAATCCAAAATACCTTTACTTGTTGAATCTCCTATTGCTATAGGCACAATTAAAGCTGTGTATAAAAGCTCTAAGAATACACGAAGCAAAATATAATTGATTTGTGAATTGACTCTCCTCGCTGCTTGCAGAGGAGAGAATCATTTTTTTTCCGGAATTTCGGTAAACGGTAATTAAATAGCTAAATTACTTTATCAGTGAGTGATTTTCCACTCAAATCCGTCTTTAGTGTCTTTAATCTCGAATCCTAATTTGGTAAGTTCATTTCTTATCAGGTCTGATGTTGCCCAGTCTTTATTTTTCTTGGCTTCAAGTCTCATATTAAGAAGCAGGTCTATTGCTCCTTTAAATGAGTTTACATCCTGAGTGGCTGTTGAATCACCGGTTTCAGAGTAAAGACCAAGTATTTCAATCATAAAAAGATCAAATACTGATTTAAGTTCATCCAGGTCTGGTTGGCTAATGGTTTCTTTGCCATCAAAAACTGAATTTATGGCTTTACTGGCATCAAACAGATGCGATATTACTATTGGGCTGTTGATATCGTCGCTTATGGCTTCAAAACAGAGCTTGCGCAGATCTTTTGTTTCAACAGTTGAAACAGGGGAAGCTGTCAGCTTACCTAGTCTTTGGTATGCATCGAGTAGTCTTTCATACCCTTTTTCAGAAGCCTGCAGTGCTTCATTGCTGAAATCCACTGTACTTCTGTAATGAGCCTGTAGTATGAAGAAGCGTATAGTCATAGGGCTGTAAGCCTTCTCAAGTGATTGATGACTGCCGTTAAAGAATTCCTCAAGAGTAATGAAATTGCCAAGAGATTTACCCATCTTCTGACCGTTGATGGTAATCATATTGTTGTGCATCCAGTAATGAACGCTTGCATGCCCAAGTGCACTTACTGATTGAGCAATTTCACATTCGTGATGAGGGAAAACAAGGTCCATACCGCCTCCATGAATGTCAAATTCCTCTCCGAGATATCTTGTGCCCATTGCTGAACATTCAAGATGCCATCCGGGGAAACCATCGCTCCATGGTGAGGGCCATCGCATAATATGTTCAGGCGAAGCTTTTTTCCAAAGGGCAAAGTCTACAGGATTTCTTTTTTCTGACTGACCATCAAGCTCTCTTGTGTTATGTTGAAGTTCGTCAATAACTCTGCCTGAAAGGCTTCCGTAATTGTACTTTTCGTTGTATTTAACCACGTCAAAATATACAGATCCGTCACTTATATAGGCATATCCGTTTTCCAGAATCTTTTTTACAAATTCAATCTGCTCAATTATATGTCCTGATGCGTGTGGCTCAATGCTAGGCGGAAGGACATGAAGTCTCTCCATAGCCTGATGATAGCGATTAATGTAGTACTGCGCAACTTCCATTGGTTCAAGTTGCTCTATACGTGCTTTTTTCTGGATTTTATCTTCTCCTTCATCAGCATCGTTTTCAAGATGGCCTACATCTGTTATGTTCCTGACATATCTTACTTTATAACCGGTCGCTGTAAGATATCTGAATAATAAATCAAAAGTTATAGCAGGTCTGGCATGTCCTAAATGCGGATCACCGTAAACCGTAGGTCCGCAAACATAAAGACCAACTTTATTTTCGTGTATGGGTTTGAAAACTTCCTTCTTGCGCGTGAAGGTGTTATAAAGGACAAAATCCATTTTAAAATTATTTTCCATATTATCTTATTACTGTCAGACCAGGATAAATCTGTAGGGATCTTTGCTTACAAATCTCAGGTTAGGACCATCAGATTTGTATCTCCACAATCCTGAACAATTTGTTATGACAGGCTTATAGTCAATATTTATATCAATATCTTCCAAAGGAA
>CAZCPI010000393.1:0-1929 GCA_964500535.1 uncultured Bacteroidales bacterium | reverse complement strand
AGTCCTCAATCAGGATTTTTAGATCTTTTTTTCTTGACATGTCAATATTTTTATTACTCATTACAAACCATTGTATTCATTTGTTAATTGAATTTCAAGGGGAAATTTAACATTAACAATAATCTTACTACTATAATTGATTATAATAATGTAAAAACTAATAATATCAAATAGTTCTTGACATTTTATCGAATAATGATTATGTTGATGGCGTGACCATATAGGAGGGTGGTCTCGAGTTGTGAAGCCTGCCGGCGCAGGGTAAAATCATTCTGCGGAAATCTAAACAATTTTTTATATTGGAATTCTATTTATTTGATTTAATTAATTATTTTACTGATTTTTTCAAAAATCGCGATGAAATTACCTGACCTGAATTCCGGAAAGGTAATGAATAATGAAGGAAAAAGAAGGTGTCAATCGACAAAGAGACATTAGGGTTAAGGATATTCAACCACGGTTATTGAGTGTAAATCAGACAGCTGTTTATCTGGGGATCGCGTCCAAAACAATTCGCAACAGAATATCATCGGATTCAAAAAAACCTTTTCCCGTAAAACCAAAACGTATTGGCGGAAGAGTGCTCTTTGATAAAAAGGAACTGGATCGTTACATAGATTCTCTGACGACAGAGAGTCAGTAAACAATAAAAATGAAAGGGGTAAAAAATTATGTCAATTTTGGCGGAATGTCCTGTTTGTCATTTGAAGCAGAACGCAAGTAATCGCTTATGCACCTGTGGCGAAAATCTTGTCAAAGCAAAAAGATCAAACAGGGTTCGATTTTGGATCAGTTACCGGCTTCCTGGCGGAAAACAGAAAAGAGAGTCTGTTGGATTTTCAATAACGGAAGCACAGGACGCGGAAGGTAAACGCAAGGTTCAGAAACGGGAAAACAGAATTTTTGATGTTAAACCCGAAGCAAAAATGACTTTCAGTGAATTGGCAAAATGGTATTTAAATTTGGAAAGCGTGAAAGCTAAAGCTTACTATAAAACACTGGAAATAAATCTTGTCAGCTTTAATAAGGTTTTTGGCGATACCAAAGTCAAGGATATCAAAAAATCTGATCTGGAAAATTATCAGACGATAAGAAAAAAACAAGGTCTTTCTGACTCATACGTTGATCAGGAAATTGGTGCTGCACGTTCGATTATATATAAAGCTTTCGATGATGATCTGATAAGTTTTGATCATGTTAAAGTTTTCAAGAAAGTCAAAAAATTGCTGAAGAAAAATTCAAATGCAAGAAAAAGAGTTCTTTCCAGTGAAGAATTTAAAAAACTAATGGATGCATTACCGTTACATACAAAAGCTATTATCGCCATGGGTTACTATACAGGTATGAGAAAGGGTGAAATTGTCAATCTGACTTGGGACAGGGTTAAACTTAAAAAACGAATTATTAAACTGACAGCACAGGATACCAAAACCAGGGAAGCTCGGGATATACCCATATGTGATGCTCTTTATGAAATTCTTAAAGCTATTCCTGTAAACATACGTGACAACCACGTATTCCTGTTTAAAGGGAAACCGGTAAGGGACATTCGTTCTGGGATAGAAAATGCGTGTAAAGAAGTGGGCATACCTTATGGAAGAAAAGAGAAAGATGGGTTTGTTTTTCATGATACCAGACACTGCTTTAATACCAATATGAGAAAATCCGGTATAGCAGAATCTGTCATAATGAAGATCACCGGTCATTCAACGCGAGAAATGTTTCTCCGATATGATACTGTAGATGCAGAAGACACCCACAAAGCTGTTGGCCAAATGGAAGAGTTTTTGAAAAGTGTTGACCAAAACGTTGACCAAGTGCTCCCATAAAACACAAGGGGTTGGCCAATTCATGACCCAACCCCCTGAAATTTCAATGGTGCCGAAGACTGGACTCGAACCAGCACAGGCGTACACCCACTAGACCCTG
>CAZCPI010000392.1:0-1929 GCA_964500535.1 uncultured Bacteroidales bacterium | reverse complement strand
AACCTCAAACAAACACCCGCTACTTCGGCTGCACCTGTTATATCATCAGCAATTATTGTCAGCATTTTTTGTTTTTATTTTGTGACATCTTTATTGCATAGTCAATTGCAACTTTCAGAGCGTCTGCAGAAGCGATACCTTTACCCGCAATTTCAAATGCCGTACCATGATCTACCGATGTTCTGATGATAGGTAAGCCCAAAGTTATGTTCACTCCTCTGACACTTTTAAGTGCCTGTTTATCATTATCCCAGTCGAAACCTTTTAATTTAAAAGGTATGTGACCCTGATCATGATACATCGCTACGCAACCGTCATATTTACCCTGTACTGCTTTAACAAAAATAGTATCAGGGGGAACAGGACCTTCCACATCATAACCTGATTCTTTTGATTCATTTATTGCAGGGATTATTTCAAGAATTTCCTCATCTCCGAAAAGGCCACTTTCACCTGAGTGTGGGTTAAGACCTGCAACGGCAAGTTTTGGTTTCTCAATACCAAACTGTCTGCATGCATCATCAAGAAGTTGTATAACCTCTTTAATCCTGTCTTTTTTGCACAAGTCACATGCTTTCCTTAGTGAAACATGAGTCGTTGCATGGATTACTCTCAGATTATCATCTGCCAGCAGCATTGCATATTTTCTGGTATTTGTATAATGTGCATAAATTTCAGTATGACCTGAAAAATTATGACCGGCTTTATGAATAGATTCTTTGTTAATCGGAGCTGTTACGGTTGCATCAATTTCTCCTTTCATTGCAAGATCTATCATTTCAGTGACTGTTTTAAAAGCAGCTTCGCCTGAAATTTCAGAGATTTCTCCATGTTTAAGATTGTTGATATCAATCAAATCCAGATTATATACATCAATAGTGCCGGGCTGACATAATGCATCCGGAATTTTGGAAATTGCATTTACTTCCAAATTTATTTTTAAAACATGCAGTATATTTTTTATAACATCTGCATCTCCTATTATTACAGGACGGCATCTATAATATATGCTTGCATCTGATAATGCTTTTACGCATATTTCAGGGCCGATACCTGACGGATCGCCCATACTAATACCTATCAGGGGTTTGTATGATTCAATCATATTAATTTCTTGTAAATATTTATGGCATCTTCAAATGTAACTTCTACCGGATTGTTAACCAGCAACCTGGTAACTTTCATTGCTATAGAAGCCAGATCTTCCAAAGATTCTTCATCAATTCCGATGTCAGACAATTTCTGAGGTATCCCGGTCTTTTCAGATAATTTTTGTATTCTTTTAATGCCATTTATTGCATTGGTTTCAACATCACCACAATCTTCAACCCCGGCTGCCAAAGCAATATCGTTCATTCTTGTAACTATTGACGGAAGGTTGTATCTCATAACTTCAGGCAACAATATCGCATTCGCCAAACCATGAGATATGTGATATTTACCTCCCAACCCATATGATAATGCGTGAACAGCTGTAGTATTAACAGGTCCCAGGCAAAGGCCGCCATAAAGTGAGCCCAGGGAAAGTGCTGTCCGGGCTTCAATATCATGACCATTATTAAAGGCTTTCTCAAGATTGGAACATATAAGCTGAATACCTTTTAAAGCATATAAATCTATTGCCGGATGATTATTTACATTCATATATGCTTCAATGCAATGACAAAGTGCATCCATACCGGTTTCAGCCGTAAGTTTTGCCGGTAAACTAAGGGTCAGTTCAGGATCTATATAACATGCATCAGGTACCAGAAACGGACTGATAATCCCTGTTTTAACCTGTGTTTCTTCATTCAATAAAATCGCATTGGGCGAAACCTCGCTTCCTGTACCTGAAGTCGTCGGAATACAGATCAAAGGCAATGTCCTCTTCTTTAAAAGATTTATTCCTGATATTTCATTCAAATGCTGCTCATTGCCGGTTAATGC
>CAZCPI010000391.1:0-1942 GCA_964500535.1 uncultured Bacteroidales bacterium | reverse complement strand
CAGGCAAGTCTTAAAACCTTAAGCAGAAACATGGTATTGACTGAACATTTCAGGCAGATAATTACAGCATTATCAGCTATTGGTATACCTGTGATTGCGCTTAAAGGATCTTTTTTGTCAGATTGGCTGTATAAAGATATTGGTCTGAGGCAGTTTAGTGATCTGGATCTTCTTGTTCCCGAAAAAGACGGACTTCGGGCTGTTGAAGAGCTTCGCCAATTAGGTTATAGTGGTGAAACAAACAATCCTATGTATTTGTCAGAATTAACTAAAAATCATTTAGGCATTGTTCATTATTCGCCAATGCATAAAAACGGTGTTTCAGTGGAGGTGCATATAAGGATTACCGGTAAAAATGAAACCTACAAAGTAGATTTGGAAGGTATGCGTAAAAGGGCAATGCATTTGTATTTACATGGTGTTAAAACATTCGCCTTTTCTCCAAACGACCTTCTAATGCATCTTTGTTTACATCTTGACAAACATTTCGTGGTTGGGCATGTACAATTCACCTGTTTTTACGATTTGACTAATTTGTTAAATCACAAAACTGAAGAATTGAATTGGAGCCGGTTTGAAAGTGAATGTATATCAGGAAAAGCAGTTGGTTATACTTTTAAATATCTTTTACTTGTCAATAAATATATGAATGCATATTTGCCTGAGGAGATAATCAGGAAATATTCATATTGTCTGAAACCATCTCATGAACGTATGTTTATTAAAATTCTCAGAGGCGAACAGGAAAGATATGCTCTTATTTCAGACTTTAAATCTTTAAGAGGATTTGATAATCCGCTGCATTTACTCCGTTTTGTTGCCGAAAGAGTATTCCCTTCAAAAAGTTTTATGGTCTATAGATACAACATTAAAAATGAATGGACATTTCTACTTTTTTATCCTGTACGCTGGGTGACTTTTGTAAAGTCAATATGGACACACTTGCGCAGGATAGCGTGATACTATTCCCCGATCTCTCCTCTGTTAGACATATACATTGAGTAGTAAAGACTTTTCTTAGCCATGAGGTCTTTATGGTTTCCGTATTCAGCAACTTTACCTTGATCCAGTACATAAATTACATCTGCCCATTCTACCGTTGTTAACCTGTGGCTAATGATCAAAACTGTTTTATTTTTTGCAAGCTCGCGAAGACTACATAAAAGTTGTTTTTCGGAATTTACATCCATGGCACTGTATGGTTCATCCATAAATAAGATAGGAGAGTCCCTGTAAAATGCTCTTGCAATAGCAATTTTTTGCCATTGACCGATGCTCATTTCTTCTCCGCTCGTAAAAAGTGAACCCAGTAATGTTTCAAAACCATTTGGCAAACTTTCAAATAGATCAAAAATACCTGCAGCTTTTGCCGCTGCAATTACTTTTTCACGATTAAACGGATAATCAGTATCTCCAAGTGCAATATTTTCCTGCGCAGTCAGGTTGTAAAGAGCAAAATCCTGGAAGACAGCTGTGATATTTTTTAATAATGATAATCTGTCAAAATCAGATATGTTTTCTTTATCATAGCAGATTATACCTTCTTTAGGTTCATAGAATCCGCATAGTAACTTAACCAATGTAGTTTTGCCGGATCCATTTGCTCCAACAATGGCTGTAGTCTTCCCGGCAGGTATAAACATATTTATATCCGACAGCGCCTCCCGTTTGCTGTTATTATATCTGAAACCAACGTGTTCGATGGCAATGCCTTTTTCAAGAATATTTACAGGGCTAACGGATTTTTTACTTTCATTGACAGGCGTTTCAAGAAATTCTACCAAATCATTTATGAAAAGATTATCTTCAGTTATCCTGGTAAGTGATCCCAGTAAATCATTAAGAACAGAATAACCACGCTGAAAAACCAGAATAAACATTGTTACTGTACCAACAGATAGTTTCCCATTGATTAAAAGAGCAATTACAATTGAAAAAGAAA
>CAZCPI010000390.1:0-1954 GCA_964500535.1 uncultured Bacteroidales bacterium | reverse complement strand
ACATACGGATATTGTTTTCATCCATATATACATCAGGATCTCCGGCATTTCCCCATTTGAACTTATTAACCATCAGGTCATACATTCTCTCTGTATTAATTGTGGGATCACCATTCAGACTCTTGATTGGAGCGACCTTGTAAGCCATACCTTCCTGAAGGAATGAGCCTTTCAAATTAAGAAACTGATTTTCTTCAACAGTAACAGCATAATATATTGGTCTTTTCCAGTTATTGGTTTTCAACATTTCAAGTATCATAAGCTCCTGTTTACCAAGATAATCCTTGTTTGTTAAATCTATCATCAGCTGCGGAACTACCATACCCTTGTATTTGCCTGTCAGATATTTATTTTCATCAATAACTGAAGGGTCGATATTCATAAACAATTTATTGGAAGGCAGATAATCAAGCTTCTCATCATAACCAGGTACAGTTTTGTAACGTGGGTCATCAGTTTTAACCCATTCTAGTCCCATACTAAGGCTTATCGAGTCATTAGTTATCGGTATAATTCTTGCAACATCACGTTTACCATTACTATAACTCTCTGTATCCCAATCTATAGGCAAAGCATCTGAATTATAATAAGGACGACGCATCTGATTTACATACCAATCAGTTTGTAAATAACTAAGATTACAAACCCTGACATCTGTTCTGTATCCTTCAACTTCCTGAGCATACCATAAGGGGAAAGTGTCGTTATCTCCATTTGTGAAAATTATACCGTCTTTTTCACATGACATCAGATAGTTAAATGCAAAGTCACGTGCAGTATATCTGTTGGAACGGTCATGATCATCCCAGTTTTCACTTGCCATAAGTACAGGAACTCCAAGACATAATAATGAAACTGCTATTGATGCAGGCGTTTCAGGTATCAGTTTTTTGACAGCCTTCACCAGCGCAGGCACACCCAAACCTATCCATATACAGAATGCATAGAAGGATCCGGCATAAGCATAATCTCTTTCGCGTGGTTGCAGAGGTGTTTGATTAAGATATAATAGTATCGCAAGACCTGTCATAAAGAAGAGGAAAAATGTTACCCAGAAACCCTGAATACCTTTATCTCCTGCCATAGCCTGGAAGAATAAACCAATTAAGCCAAGTAACAGAGGCAGCATATAGTATTTATTGTGCCCTTTATTGTTTTCCATTTCATCAGGCAAATTGGACTGATCTCCCACTAAGTACTTGTCAATTGCATTGATACCTGTAATCCAGTTACCATTATTAATTTCACCACTACCCTGAATATCATTTTGTCTTCCTGAGAAATTCCACATAAAATATCTCCAGTACATGAAATTAACCTGATACGAAAAGAAAAATCTTAGATTTTCAGCCATAGTTGGTTTCATCACAGTTTCTTTCTGACCACAACGGTCAAGAACCACCGGCTCACCCTTAAATTTACTCCAGGATTTATATTGTTCTACATGATCAGGCCTTTTACTATGCATACGCGGAAAGAACATATTACATGCATCAGCCATCGCCGGAACTTCCTTATACCCGGTAATTATATATTTATCCTTTTCGTTTGGATTCTTTTTTGCAATCTGATTCCAGAGTGCACCTTTCTTATTGTAAACAGGCACACATGTTCTGCCTTGTGCTTCCCATTTAATATCTGACGCAAAGGTTTCACCATATACCAAAGGTACATCGCCATATTGCTCACGGTTAAGATAACGCTCCAGTGAAAACATATTCTTTGGTGAGTTCTGGTCCATTGGAGGCAGAGCGTTAGATCTTATAACTGTCACTCCGTAACTTGAATAACCGATCAGCATTACCATCAATGACAGCAAAATGGTATTCATAAGTTTCTGATTGAGTTTTTTCCACCAGAATACAAAAGCAATTACTGCTCCCAATAATAAAATCCAAACAATTACTGAATTACCAATGAATGGCAAACCGACAGCAACAAGATTCACACAAAA
>CAZCPI010000389.1:0-1956 GCA_964500535.1 uncultured Bacteroidales bacterium | reverse complement strand
GGACGTCCTTGAGGCGGCGGGGGCCTGCGGGTTGCAGAACTCACCGCCCGGCGCCTGGGAAACGGCCCTGTTCATGTATGGAATTATTAGGTGTTTGCACAAGTATGGTTTTTACATGCTTGATTTTCCATCTCAAGTTGCTACAATGAGTTGCGAGGCATTTTAAATGTTTCATGATTACACAAAAGATAAGGGTAATAGTACATGAGTTCAAATCGGTCAACACACCTTATAATAAATGGCGATAGTCGGGATATGTCCAGATTGCATGACGAATCGGTTCAGTTAATTATTACATCTCCGCCATATTGGCAATTGAAAGATTATGGAGAAGAGAATCAAATTGGTTTCCATCAATCCTATGAGGAATATATCAATAATCTGAATATTGTATGGGCAGAGTGTTTTCGAGTTCTTCAAGAAGGCTGCAGAATGTGCGTCAATATTGGAGATCAGTTTGCTCGTTCAGTATATTATGGACGCTATAAAGTTATTCCGATAAGAACCGAAATTATTAAATTTTGTGAGTCGCTTGGAATGGACTATATGGGAGCGATCATTTGGCAGAAAAATACGACGATGAACACGACCGGAGGGGGGGCTGTGATGGGGCGTTTCCCTTATCCTCGAAATGGTATCTTGAAAATGGACTATGAGTTCATTTTAATTTTTAAGAAACTCGGGAAGGCTCCTCTTGTAAGTCATGAAATAAAGAAAGCATCTGAAATGACAAAGGATGAATGGAATACATTTTTTTCATCGCACTGGAATTTTGGAGGAGCAAGGCAGAACCAGCACATGGCGGTATTTCCGGAAGAGTTGCCCCGTCGTCTAATTAAGATGTTTTCTTTTGTAGGAGAAACAGTTTTGGATCCGTTCAGTGGTAGTGGAACGACTACATTGGCTGCGAAAAATTTAGGGCGTAATTCCATCGGATATGAGATTAACCCAGAATACATAGAAATATGCAAAGATAAAATTGGGGCATCTCGTCTTGATTCGGTTCAATATGATTTCCGATTTGAAAATGAAAAGACTGATATTGATGTTCAAAAAGTGATAGATGGATTTTCCTATACTTTCTGTGATCCACACAAGATGGATAAAAAAGTTGATATAAAAAAATTACAATATGGTTCAAGAATTGATGATCAAGGTATTGTTCAGAGGGAGGATTATTACACTGTTAAGCGTGTGATAAATCCAAAACTGGTTCAGCTTGATAACGATCTCATAGTTAGGCTTATTGGTATAGAGGAAAAGCATGCTGCTAATGGTGAGGCCACAAAATTCTTAACGGAGAGAATTATTGGACAAAAGGTTTTCATGAAATATGATGATCGAAAGTATGATGAAGATAATCACTTAATGTGTTATTTATATTTGAAAAATAAGACTTTTGTAAATGCACATTTAATTAAATTAGGGCTTGCAAACGTTGACTTGCAGTATGATTATAGTAAAAAGAATAGATTTATTGAAATGGAGATAAAAAATGGCTAAAGAATGGATATTGAACAGCGCAATGAATCGTTTCCAGCTAAACTTCAAAAGAAATGTTGGGGCGACATCCGAGGCAATCAGAAAATGCTCTCCAAAGACAGTAGATGAATGGCGTGATTACTACTTTGCTAACGTACGTCCTCTTTCTCATATTGAAGAACTCGGTAAAAAGCTATATACCAAAATAACCGAAGTTATCCAATCAGAGATTGAAGATGTTACAGAAAAGGACTGTATAGAATACTTAGTTAACATGGTCATCGATCGCACTTTTGATGGATACATGACAGAGATATCTACAATATATGGACAGCTTGAAAAAATACTTGGTTTGAAGATTGAACCAGCCCCGGATGAGTGGGACAGGCATTATAATGTAGATTTTTATATAACTATCAATGGGAAAAGTATTGGTCTTCAAATTAAGCCTGTGAATGAAGGAATTCAACTTCC
>CAZCPI010000388.1:0-1959 GCA_964500535.1 uncultured Bacteroidales bacterium | reverse complement strand
ACGGCGGATATAAGGTGTTCATAACGACGGATCACGGAAATATTGAAACAACGGCATATATGAAATTGGACCAGCGGGATAAGTTGGGTGCGGACTTGAGTCTGCGACACATAACCTTACCGGAAGTCGCCGATAAAGGGCTTTTCGAAGCCGAATACGACGGGCATATCGTACAGGTTGACACTGATTCCAAAACTTACTATGCGCGCGGGAAAGAGGCTTTTGTGAATGAAGGCAAGTGCGTGACGCACGGCGGTACACATTTGCTTGAAGTCTTGATTCCGTTTATAACATTGGAGTAGTATGGCAGAAACAGATAAAGCACTTGGGCTACATCAGAGGATTCCAATGGATATCCTGCTGGAAGCATTCAAAGCAGAACTTAAAGATGACCTGGATCTTGAGAGAATCAGCGAACTTATCAATACGGAGTATGCCGGTGAAAACCGCCAGAAGAAAGGTTTTAATCAGGTGAAGACAACACTGACGGATAATGCGTTGGTGGTATACTGCAAGGGTAGAAAGGACGAGGTAATCTCTGCGCTGCAGTCACCTGCAGACAGGAATCTTATCTTGTCGGCAGTTATAGCCGCGAGGTATCCTTTCTGCTATGATTTATTCTGCGTTTTGGCTAAACAGTTCAGACTGCAGGATGAAGTCAATAAGAATTTGATTCTGCGTATGATAGCAGCTAAGTATGGCGCTAACAAGAGCGTTTACAATGTGCAGATAAACGCTGTTGCGCAGATGCTTGAGGCTTGCTTGATTACCCGCGCGAAGGTTGGCGTATACATGTTTGCTCAGCCGCAGAAGCCTGCTCATAGCATAACGTATGATGTATGGCGTGAGAGTTATTTCATCAATGAGCCGCTGGTGAGCAGGGAGGATGCGGAGGGCGTGACGTTCGAGCCATATTTTAGATATTTGTGTATCCGGAACTGACAAATGGTTCTTCGACAAACTTATAGATCACCAAATGTGACGAAGAACCACTCCTGTTAACGATTTCGTTGTACTCTTATTGCCATTTTTGATGCACCCTTGTTGCCGTTTTTGATGCATTTCCCGATTCCGGTTACAAACAATTAGAAATTAACGAGATTACCCAGTCCAACATTAATATGATCCAATTTAGAATGATCTGGCAGTTTTAATCGATCACAGAATACGAATACTTCTTCGCCTTTATATACTCTTGAAGCAGAATACTGTAAATCATATAAAAAATACCTTCGATCTGAATACAACTCTAAAATTTCATTAATGCCATCATAGGAAAGAACCCAATTATGTTCAATTTTTTCCTGGATCGCATTTGCTAATCGGGCGTGATCCTCTTTTTTGTATGCATTTAAATATAGCTCACTGCCTTTGTTGTAATAAGGTGGATCTAAATATATCAAACAATCTTTTGGCAAATTTGGAATGTATTTTGATATATAATATTCTGCATCATAATTAGTTATAAAAATCTGATCTTTAAAGCAACTAATCATCTCTATCCGTCGAATCAAATCATTTCTATTAAACCTCGCATCCATCTTATAATTTCCCTTTTGATTTAATCCACCAATGATCCCACCTGATATCACACCCGAGCGATTGCATCTATTTAAGTAGAATAAACTATAGCCCAATTCAAGAAGATCTTGCGAGTTCCCCTTTTTAACAATACACTTTCGCTTCTTCCATTCTTCAATTGTTAATGAGGATTTGGATATCAATCGGCATAATTCCTCAGTATGATTTAAGACCGAATACCAGAATGCATATATACTGATATCAGTATCATTTAAATGGATATATTTAACATCTTTATTTATTAACAATTCAATGCCAACGCCCGCTCCACCAGCAAATGGCTCAACATAATGACCATGAATATTATTAAAATCGAGTATCTCACGAATAAATGGAGATAGTCTTTGTTTACCACCCGGATACCTTAAAGGCGTTCTA
>CAZCPI010000387.1:0-1965 GCA_964500535.1 uncultured Bacteroidales bacterium | reverse complement strand
GTCTATTTGTCAATTAATCAGTTAATCAGTGTTGAAGACTTTCAATAATTTTTTTTATTTCTTCAGTATTCTGGACAAAAGAAAGCTGGTCAAGTAAAGGTCCGAGGTTTGAAGTAAAAAGCTTGACGGAAATTGCAAGGAGTATAATGCCAAAGAACTTTCTTAAAACGTAGACTCCGCCTTTACCCAGAAATCTCTCAATTAATCCTGTGGATTTTAAAACTATATATACGAATACCATATTTAATAAGAGCGCAATCAGAATATTTATAATATCAAACTCAGCTCTTAATGACAGCAGGGTTGTAAATGAACCGGCTCCACAGATTAGCGGAAAAACCAGAGGTACAATATATGAAACATCTTTAGGACTTTTGTCATTAAATATATTGATGTCAAGTATCATTTCAAGAGCAATCAGGAATATTACAAAAGAACCGGCTACAGCAAATGATGAAATATCAACTCCAAATAAATTAAGGAGTATCGCACCTAAAAAAAGGAATATTGTCAGAGTCAGCATAGATACAAGTGAAACTCTGGCAGGATATAATTCACCTTTCTTCTGTTTCAAATCTAAAATAACAGGGATAGAGCCTGTTATGTCAATTATTGCAAATAAAACCACGAAGGCACTTGCGATTTCTTTAAGGTTAATTTCCATGTTTTATAAAGGTAAATAGTTCTCAGCAAAAGTAGTGAGTTTATTAAGAATTAATCCGTAAATTTGCAGGAATTTTTTCAGAAGCATTTTAATGCTGAAAAAGATAGTTTTTTATTGTTATCACCCTTTTTAAACATTTTCAAAAGTGAAAAAAATAAGATATATAATTATGACCATTGCATTGGCCGGATCAGCTGTCGCAGGGACTTCAGCAGGAAATCCTTTTTTTGTAAAAAGTTACGGGACACCACATGAAACCTATCCGTTTGATAAAGTAAAAACTGAGCATTTTATGCCGGCTTTTGAGAAAGGTTTCAAACTACAGGAAGCAGAAATCAAAGCTATTGACGCTAATAAGGCAAAACCAGATTTCAGTAATACAATCGAAGCGCTTGAACGCTCCGGAGCATTACTCCACGATGTCTCAGCCGTATTTTATACTCTGACAGGTTCTGAAAATAATGATGAGTTAATGGCTCTGTCTGCTAAAGTTGCTGAAATGCAGACCATTCATTCAAACAAGATAAATCTTGACGAAAAACTTTTTGAAAGAGTCAAAGCTGTTTATGATAATCGCAACAATCTCTCACTTACTACAGAGCAGTCAAAGCTGTTGGAAGATACATATGAAGGTTTTGTAAGGAGCGGAGCAGCCTTAAAAGGTGCTGATCGTGAAAAGTATAAAGAGCTTACGATAAAACTGAGTTCTTTAAACGATAAGTTTTTTCAGAACACGCTAAGGGCAACTAATGCTTATGAAAAGATAATAACGGATGAAACCCTACTGAAAGGCATGAATGAAAGCGGACTTGCTGCCGCAAAGAATAAAGCTAAAAGTAAAGGTGTTGAAGGCTGGTTGTTTGATTTATCTGCCCCTAGCTATTCTTCATTGATGAAATATGCTGACAACAGATCTTTGAGAGAAGAAATTTACAGAGCATACAACACCAGAGCGATGTCCGGTGAATTTGACAACAGACAGGTAATAAAAGATATTGTCAATATTAGAAGAGAAATTGCATTATTGCTTGGTTACCAGACATATGCGGATTATGCTATAAAACGCAGAATGGCTGAAAAACCTGAAAATGTTTATGCATTTCTTGATAAACTGACTGATGCTTATTTGCCGGTGGCAAAAGCTGAGCTTGCTGCGGTACAGGGCTATGCGACAGGTGTGGAAGGGAAATATTTCAAAATACAGCCGTGGGATTTTTCATATTATTCAGAGAAGCTTAAACAGGCTACTTTTGATGTAAGTGATGAAGTCCTGAGACCATATTTTAAACTTGAAAATGTTA
>CAZCPI010000386.1:0-1966 GCA_964500535.1 uncultured Bacteroidales bacterium | reverse complement strand
GTCTATTTGTCAATTAATCAGTTAATCAGTGTTGAAGACTTTCAATAATTTTTTTAATCTCTTCAGTATTCTGAACGAAAGACAACTGATCGAGTAAAGGCCCGAGGTTTGATGTGAAAAGCTTAACGGAAATTGCGAGAAGAATAATACCAAAGAACTTCCTTAAAACATAGACTCCGCCTTTACCAAGCAGTCTCTCAATTATTCCCGTGGACTTCAAAACTATATAAACGAATATCATATTTAGCAGGAGTGCAATCAGAATATTAATAATCTCAAATTCAGCTCTTAATGAAAGCAGAGTTGTAAATGATCCTGCGCCGCAGATAAGCGGGAAAACCAGTGGCACTATATATGAAACATCTTTAGGACTTTTGTCATTAAAAATGTTGATGTCAAGTATCATTTCAAGAGCAATCAGGAATATTACAAATGAACCGGCTACAGCAAATGATGATATATCGACTCCAAATAAATTAAGTAGTATTTCACCCAGAAACAGGAATACAGTCAGAGTCAGCATTGAGACCAGTGAAACTCTTGCAGGATATAATTCACCTTTCTTCTGCTTTAAATCTAAAATAACAGGTATAGAGCCTGTTATATCAATTATGGCAAATAATACCATAAATGCGCTTGCAATTTCTTTAATACTGATTTCCATGTTTTCCGATATTAAATAGTTATGTGCAAAAGTAGTGAGTTTATTAAGATTTAATCTGTAAATTTGCAGGAATTTTTTTGGAAGCATTTTACTGCTGAAAAAGATATATTTTTTACTGATATCACCCTTTTTAAATATATTCAAAAGTGAGAAAATTAAGTTATATAATTATGACCATTGCACTGGCCGGAACAGCTGTAGCAAGCGCATCAGCTGGAAATCCTTTTTTTGTAAAAAGTTACGGAACCCCACATGAAACCTATCCGTTTAATAAAGTTAAAACTGAGCATTTTATGCCTGCATTCGAAAAAGGTTTCAAATTGCAGGAAGCAGAAATAAAAGCAATTGAAAACAATAAGGCAAAACCTGATTTCAGCAATACAATCGAAGCTCTTGAATGTTCAGGAGCATTGCTTCATGATGTCTCTGCAGTATTTTATACTTTGACTGGTAGTGAAAATAACGATGAGTTAATGGCTTTGTCTGCTAAAGTGGCAGCAATGCAGACTATGCATTCTAATAAAATAAATCTTAATGAGAAATTGTTTGATCGTGTCAAAGCGGTTTATGATAAACGTAATGAGCTTTCACTCAATACGGAGCAAACCAAACTTCTTGAAGATACATATGAAGGTTTTGTAAGAAGCGGAGCTGCTTTAAAGGGTGCTGATCGTGAAAAATATAAAGAGCTTACTATTAAACTGAGTTCTTTAAACGATAAATTCTTTCAGAATACACTCAGGGCAACTAATGCTTATGAAAAGATAATAACGGATGAAACCTTACTACAAGGTATGAATGAAAGCGGACTTGCTTCCGCGAAAAACAAAGCTAAAAGTAAAGGTGTTGAAGGCTGGTTGTTTGATTTATCTGCCCCGAGCTATTCTTCATTAATGAAATATGCTGACAACAGGTCTTTGAGAGAAGAAATATACAGAGCATACAACACCAGAGCGATGTCCGGTGAATTTGATAACAGACAGGTAATAATTGATATTGTCAATATCAGAAGAGAGATCTCATTATTGCTTGGTTACCAGACATATGCTGAGTATGCTATAAAACGCAGAATGGCTGAAAACCCTGAAAATGTTTACTCTTTTCTTGATAAACTGACTAATGCTTATTTGCCGGTAGCTAAAGCTGAACTTGCTGCAGTACAGGGCTATGCGACAGGTGTAGAAGGGAAATATTTTAAAATACAGCCATGGGATTTTTCATATTACTCAGAAAAATTAAAACAGGCCACTTTTGATGTAAGTGATGAAGTCCTGAGACCATATTTTAAACTTGAAAATGTTA
>CAZCPI010000385.1:0-1968 GCA_964500535.1 uncultured Bacteroidales bacterium | reverse complement strand
AAAATCATCCTGAGCATAACTATTTGCACTAAATGATACCAAAAGCAGTATAATGCAAAAACTTAGCGAGTGATTTTTAAAATGATTAAAAAGCTTGACAGTCATCAGAGGAGTAATTATTTTTCTTAATCAGGAGGTCATTGCTGAACTATCATCAAACTTAAGTTACTATGATAAGTGCCGGCAGGGTTATATCCTAAAGCCCTGGCAGTCAATGTGCCGCCTACATATATCCTGTGAATTTCATTACAACCTTTGTTTGAAGTAAACCTTACATATCCTGATCCGAACTCATCTATAGTACCTCCTTCAAGCCTGAACTGAAGATTTGTTACATCCATAGATCCTCCGTTATTATTACTTCCTGTACCTAATATCTGTATAGTCGAAGGATAATAAATCTTTATCGTTCGACCCGGACAAAGTTTAAATTCAAACATTGCAGCTCTTACAGCAGTACCCCTGTTAAGGAGATACACATCACCGGTCTGACTACGCGAGTTGTCTGTCAGTAAAACAACAGTTCCACCTGAAGCATTCTGAGGTACAGTAAAATCACCAAAGGACATGTCAACTACAGGAGTCAAAACAACTCCGTCCCTGGTTGGAAACTGGGGAGGAGTCTGGGCATTTAAATGCAAACTTATCACAAGCGACCCTGCCAGAACGGCAAGGAAAGCAAATTTTTTCACTTTTTTAATGGATTACTGATGTAAGATAATCAGGGTATTATGTATTCAGTCCTTGCAAGCTCCTTGCCTCCGTCATCACGTGGCATAAGATATCTTACAATGATTTTTCCCTTCTGAATTTTTGCCCCTGCACGCATCCTAAGCGGAAGATTGTAAACTCTTTTGCTTAGCTCAGTATAAACACCGACTCCGTTGGCTAATCCAAGTACAACATCTTTACCACCATTAGGTACATAAGTTGCTTCAAGACTACCGTAAGCTGATTTTTTGCCTGTTCTGTTGATCGAGACTGCAAGATTGTAAGTACTGTCGTTTACAGATGTAAGATTTACATCGCTAAGATTTATACCCAGATCAAGATTGCCGTTACGCACTATCACCGGAATACTTATACCGAAAATAGGGGTAATACTTACTGAAAGCTGTGTTGTGTCACGGTTTTCATCTACCAATCCAAGTGGAGCAGCATTCCTGTCAGCCCTGAAATAAAGATGAGAACGGTATTCTCCTTCTTTCAAATCAGCAGGCTTCCTGAATTGCAACCTTACTATCTGTGATTCACCGGGAGGAAGAGTAACTCTTCTCGGGAAAATTCTCAGATAACTGTCTGATCTCGGTGTTGGTAAAGCGTCTGAATCAGACAACATTTTGAAACTTCCATCTTCCAGCATCTGATAATGTAAAAATGAAATCAGATAAACGGCAGTATCCTGGCCGATGTTGGAAAGATTCAAATCTTCTCTTTGTTTACCATTCTCAAACACCACTCTGATCGGAGCGACAAGAAGGTTACCCTGGGAAAACATGTACTGAAATCCCTGGATTAACAAAAATAATGTTACAAAATACCGGACTTTAACTTTCATGATATGCTATATTACAGGTATAATCGCCAAAGATAATTATATTAACCACAAAAAAAATATGAAAAGCATAAATTTTTTCATTAAAAAGTAATGTATCCGGCAAATTATATCTCGATTTTACAGTCATTTATTAAAAATTCAGTGAATATTGCATGGAATCATTTCAAAGAACGCTTTTTTACTGTGGTAGTTTTTCATTTCAATTATACATGAAAACTACTTCGTAAGTACCGGAATAATATCCGGCCGGATTACTTAATCCATTTCCCAGATGTAAAGTTGCACCAATGCTAACTTCAGCTTTGCCGTCGCTTTGTCTTACTACCTGACCGCCTACAGGCACATCAGATGTAAACTCGTCAACAGTGATTTCACTACTACCGTTTGCCAGTACCATTTTTTGTGGAGTC
>CAZCPI010000384.1:0-1976 GCA_964500535.1 uncultured Bacteroidales bacterium | reverse complement strand
CTATCGAATAATCAGATAAAAGAGGTGTAATTACCGGAACAGTCACACCGGAAAATTTTTTTTGCATGGTATTAATGGGTGTTAGCTTAAAATCACTTGATAAATCTGATGTTTGCAGTTTTGTTTTCAATTGTATTTAATACCAGGAAGTATGAACCTTTATTAAGTGAGGATACATCAACCTGCCTTATATTATCTCCAAATGTATTTCTGACACACTTGCCTGAAATATCTAAAATGCTGTATGATTTGATATTTTCAGGACTGATAATATTCAGAGTATTTACTACAGGATTTGGATAAATTCCAATACCTGAGTTTGAAACTCCTTTTAATTCATTTGGTCCGAATTCAATATTTTCTCCGACAAGAGAATTCAAATAAACTTCAAGAGCCGTGTAGCCGCTTGTTGATAATGTATTTCTATCATCAGCATTATTTGGGTTCAGACCTTTTACGGTTTCCCAGGCATCATCCATACCATCATGGTCATTATCGGTGATTGTATTGTAAGTATTATATTCCGGATATCCTCCTACTGCAGAAGGTTTATCTATTATTCCTTTATTTGTACCGATTGTACCACTTCCTGAGGCTGTACCTGTCCTGACTTCATTGATAATTCTTCTGTCAACAGTATCTCTGGGAAACGCTCCGACTCCCGCAAGCACGCTTGAATAGGCTTCAATTGCAGTTTGAGTTTTTACCGGGTATAAAACTTCAAACGGAGTAGTTGAAATCAGTGCGGATTTTGCTACTCCTTTTGCCACATATGCTGATGCATCCAGACCTATTGTATTATCAGAATTTTTTGCAGTATTGGCAGATCCTTCCATAACATTACCGCTCATATAAAATTTTGCAATCTGATTTACATTTTGTTCAGCATTAAATGAGGCCTGAATAAAATATGAAGAAGAAGTTCCCGGTCTGGCAGGACCCGGTTTATAATAATTGTTTACCCAATTTGCCACATGACTTCTGCCTGAAGCATCAAAATCTGCTCCATATGGAGCATTTTCTTTTCCCCAGTTGTAATTGACATTATTTACAAAATCATATTTAACATTAAGATCGTTACTTCTGGCACCATTGACACGTGGAGAACGACTGTAATTATGTGCTAAAAGATTATGATGGAAAGTACAGGTCTGACCTCCCCACTGACAACCATAACCACGGTTTCCCTTTGGATGACCTGCAGCATATAAACCTTCATGTACCAGACACCATTGAATTGTTGTCATCTTGTTGTCATAAATAGTCATGTTTTCTTCACAGGACCAGCCAAAAGTGCAATGGTCAATAATAAAGTTTTCGGCATTTTCTATGCCAATTGATCCACCTTCAGTAAAGGTTATATCATTTTTAAGACCTATTCTGAAACGTATATGACGTATGATCAGGTTTCTGCTGCCTCCTAGATTCACTTTTGCTCCACGTATGCAAATACCATCCCCCGGAGCAGTTTGGCCAGCCCATGTTGTTCCTGCAGTTCTGCTGCTTCTTAGTTCTGCAACAAGATTTATAATCCCTGAAACCCTGAAAACTATTGTCAATGGTTCACTTGAATATTGCTTAAGAGCCCATCTTAAACTGCCCTGAGTGTTTCCGTTTGCATCATCAAGCAGACTTGTCACTTCTACTACTCTGCCTCCGCGACCTCCGGTTGCATACATTCCATAACCTTCAGCCGTAGGAAAAGCAGGTGTTGCAGAAAATGCAACGGTTGAAAAAATAAAAACCAATACTGTCAAAACCAAGAAATTTTTAATCATAAAAATCATTTTTAATATTGAAAATGTCTGCCCTATCCTTTTGACAGGATAAGGCAGAACTAAATAAATCATTCAGCCAAAGGATCAAAAGTTCCCATAGACCAGCCTAATGTCTGAACAAGCCTATCTGAATTAAGAAACATATTGTCAGGTATAGGCAAATAATAATAATCCTGTTTATAGTTAATACCTAAATGA
>CAZCPI010000383.1:0-1982 GCA_964500535.1 uncultured Bacteroidales bacterium | reverse complement strand
TCCAATCCATGTGATGTAAATCCACTACTGACGATAGCACTCATAATCGCTGCTCCGGCGAAACCACCTATAAGGGTATGTGAAGATGACGAAGGAATACCCAGCCACCATGTTGCCAGGTTCCATATTATTGCTGCAATAAGACCTGAGAAAATTACAGGCAAAGTGATGAATTGCTCCACCACAGATTTAGATACAGTGTTTGCAATACCAAACTCACCTATCACGTATTTGGCAATAAAAAAAGCCACAAAGTTGAAACTTGCGGCCCATAAAACTGCTTTAAAAGGTGATAATACTTTGGTCGAAACAATAGTAGCTATGGAATTTGCTGCATCGTGAAATCCGTTTATGAAGTCGAATATCAGTGCCAGTGCAATAATTGTTATCAGTAAGGTCATCTTTTTTAATGTATTTTATTTTGTGCAAATTTCCTTAACAGATGTTACAATGATATTACAAGTATATTACAAACAAGTATACTTGGCTAGTAACAAATTTATAAATTAAATTTGCACAAAAATATTTTTATGCCTCATATTTTATTTCCATCCGAATGGACAAAACAGTCAGCTGTTCAGTTGACATGGCCACATGAAGGTACAGATTGGGCACCAATGCTTGATGAAGTTTTGCCATGTTTTATCAATATTGCACTAGAAGTGCTTAAAAGGCAGAAGATGATAATTGTATGTAGAAACGCATCATCAGTTTTGTCTGTTTTAGGTAAACATGATAATCTTATACTGGTTGAACTGCCTTCTGATGATACATGGGCAAGAGATCATGGTGCAATCTCATTATTTGTTGACAATAAGCCTGTTATTGTGGACTTTGATTTCAATGGCTGGGGTATGAAGTTTGATGCCCGTAACGATAATAATATTACAAAGTCATTATTTAAAAAGAATATTTTTTCCTGTGAAACCGGATATATCTCAAAGTCACCTTTTGTTCTGGAAGGCGGGAGTATTGAGTCAGACGGATCAGGAACACTTATGACCACAGAGTGTTGCCTCATGGCTCCAAACCGGAATCAGCCAATGGAAAAGGATGATATTGAAGAATATCTTAAATCCGGTCTTGGAGTTGAAAGATTATTATGGATTAAAAATGGATATCTGGCAGGTGATGATACCGATGGGCATATAGATATGCTGGCAAGGTTTACCGACGATAAGACCATAGCTTACGTAAAAGCCACTGATCCGGATGATGAGCATACATTAGCTCTCAAACTGATGGAGGAAGAATTGAAAAATTTCAAAACGAAAAATAACAAATCGTACAACCTTATACCTCTGCCAATGGCCGAACCTGTTTATCATGATGGTGAACGACTTCCGGCAAGCTATGCGAACTTCCTGATAATTAATGGAGCGGTACTTATGCCGACTTACAATTCCAGACTTGACGCTTTTGCTATGGAACAGTTGAAAAAAGCCTTTCCTGACCGTGAGATTATCGGGATCGACTGTTTGCCGTTAATTAAACAGCACGGATCATTGCATTGTCTTACCATGCAATATCCTGAAGGTTTCGTTAAGTAAAGAAGTTCTTTGTTATTTTCCGGTGCGCTAACTCTACTGTTCAGCGGCGAAGAGATTCAATTCGCGCGATAATATTCCCGTCTGCCCGCCGGAAAATGCTAATCTTTTTTTAAAAATTGAAAAGGCTGCCCGCTTTTGCAGACAGCCAAATCAAAATAGTAAAAACAAATCAAATCTGCAATTATCAATAGTTTATCAGAGTGCCAGAGGCATTCCTTTATAAAAGTCCAGAATCTTTACACAAAACAAATAATTATATTTTGCCTGAAGTTGATTTGAAATCGCTGAAAGCTTATTCATCCTTGCGTCTTCAAATTCATAAATTGTTGACTTTTCGCAGTTGAACTTGTCTTCTGCAAATTTGTATGCAATTTCTGCCTGCTTAAGGGTTTCACTTGAAGCATAATATTTTTCAAGAGCAGATTTTGCATT
>CAZCPI010000382.1:0-1991 GCA_964500535.1 uncultured Bacteroidales bacterium | reverse complement strand
ACCTTAAGGATCTTCGTTTCATAATGATTGATGAATTTCAAGACTTCTCTCAAATTTTCTTTGAAATGATGAACGCTATCCGCTTAGTCAATCCAAATGTCCAGTTTTTCTGCGTCGGAGATGACTGGCAGGCAATAAATGGTTTTGCAGGCTCGGATCTCGAGTATTTCGAAAATTTCGATCAGTATTTTAATAATTGTTCTCAACAAAACATCCGTACCAATTATCGCTCGCCTAGAGGGGTGGTTTCCGCAGGTAATGCACTTATGAACGGATTGGGGGTACCTGCCCAGACAGCCCCGGATCGAAAGGATCATGGATGGTTAAGGATATGTAAAATAAACGAATTTATCCCAACAGCGCCAGAACAGGCTCTTCATAATGGAGACAAAAGGACACCTGCACTCTTAAGACTCATTCGGCATCTGCTGGAACGTGATCAAAGGGTTGTAATGCTTTCGCGGAGAAGCAGTGCACCATGGCATAATATCCAATATACCGATACAGAATTGCGTGAATCGGATGAACAAGAGCGTTTCCGAAGCCATATTTGTTCCTATTTACCAGAAGATGATCGCGAAAGAGTCACCATTTCAACAACACATAAATATAAAGGCCGTGAGCGAGAGGCAGTAATTATACTGGATGCAACGGATAGTAACTATCCTCTGATTCACCCTCATTGGTTTTTTCAGCGGATATTTAAAGATAGCATTGATAAAATAGAACGGGAAGAGCGCCGCCTGTTTTATGTGGCAGTAACCAGAGCAATAAACTCGTTAGCCCTGATTACAGAAGAGCAAACGCAAAGTCCCTACCTTTCGGATATAAATAATTATTACTCCATCGAAACCGTACTTTGGGATGACTTGCCGCCAGTATCTTCCCTGGAGAGTCCACGCTTAGAAATAAGGGTCTTCAATAAGTATACTTATGAAATCAGAGATCAACTTAAGGATCGAAAATTCAAATGGAATGAATCCAAGAAATATTGGCATAAGGCTGTCATGGCTGAGGGGTTCTCATTTGATGCCCTTATCGAACAACCGTGGACGAATAGCGGTGTTAAAATTCGAGTTTATACTGAATCGTTGGAACTGTTGTATGAACGATAAATTATGGGCATGGCTAATCTGCCAAATAAAGTCAGGCAAGGTGATTCTGAAAGCATATGGGTTAAAGAAATAGGAGAATGGATTTATGCAAAATAATAAAATATTCCAAGAAAAGCTACAACGATTCTGGCGACACGGTGACGAAATCATCTGTACGAGAATATTCCGCCGCTCCGACAATGAATGCTACCTGTGCGGCAACACGCCCATTGAATGGCATCATGTTCTGCTAAATACGGTTTCCAATCAAACCATTGATGTTGAGTTGTCATGTGTCATCGAAATGAAAAAGATATTTGAAAAAATGGGATCAGATCAGAGAATACTCTTCTTTCCACAGTATGAAGAAGAGGTGAATCACATTAATTCACTGCACAAAGGTACAGCGGCTGTTATAGAATTTAATCCAAATCCTGACGTTATTGTAGGCTTGTTGTCTAAACCTAAGAATCTGACTTACAAACAAGTGCGGCCAATCCTTGATCATACCTTCAAATTTAATGATGAATTTATGACGGAGCTATTCCATGCTGCGCTCGACATTTATGTAGATCGAAAATATTACATTTACGACGCTTTGGAAGAACATGAAAAGACGGATAACGTGGAACAAAGCATTAAAGAGCATCTCCGTGAAGAATGGGAACTGATAAAATCTGAAGTTAAATATAAATCGGCCTCATACATTACGCGTGCTGATGATGAGGATTTGCCTTTTTGATGTAAACGCATGTAAGGGAAATTCAGATGCAATTCCGCATCGCCGACACATTTACCGAGAGCTTATCCAATCCACAGGATGATTCGTCCTCAATCTATCCAGTAGTCACAAAGGCCAAAGTCGTGTATGATGCCGCGCATGAAAAGAGGAAGCGG
>CAZCPI010000381.1:0-1995 GCA_964500535.1 uncultured Bacteroidales bacterium | reverse complement strand
AAGCACACCAAGTAATATCTGCTCATTATCAATCTCGGATTTTGATAAAGTTACAGATCTGATACCAAGTCTGGAAGCCCTCTGATGAACAAAAGCATCCGGTTTATTGGAAATAATTATACTGATTTCAACATCATTCCTGTTTGAAAAATAATTATAAATATTCTCGGCGTTTGATCCGGATCCTGATGCAAAAATGGCAATTTTAACTGTTGGCATGTTTTATTATTTATATTAGATTGCACACTAAAAGTAATTTTGTGCATTTTTTTTGTAGTTTCTGCTCCAAAAATTAGGGGATATACAATTTTATTTGTTTATTTGCACCGCAAAATTAAAAACAAATTTGATTATTAACTTTAAAAAACGACCATTATGTCTGATGTTGCAGCTAGAGTCAAAGCTATTATCGTAGATAAATTAGGAGTAGAAGAGACTGAAGTTACTCCTGAAGCTAGTTTCACCAACGATTTGGGAGCTGACTCTCTTGACACCGTTGAACTGATCATGGAGTTCGAAAAGGAATTTGGTTTATCAATTCCTGACGATCAAGCTGAAAAGATTTCCACAGTTGGCGATGCCATCACATTCATCGAAGCTAAAAGTGAAAACGCTTAATTGCTGAGAGACTTTAAAAAATTATGGAATTAAAAAGAGTAGTCGTAACAGGTCTGGGCGCAATTACTCCTTTGGGTAACAATGTTCCTGATACATGGAACTCGTTGGTAAAAGGAGTAAGTGGAGCCGGGCCTATTACGCGCTTTGATGCGTCAAAGTTTAAAACCAGATTTGCTTGTGAGGTAAAAGATTACAACCCTACCGACTATTTCGAAAGGAAAGAAGTAAGGAAATACGATCTTTTTGCACAATTTGCCATTATAAGCGCAAACGAAGCTATTGCCGACTCTGGCCTGAAACCCGAAGAAGAAGATCTTTCAAGGATTGGGGTTATATGGGGTGCCGGTATTGGCGGAATATATACAGTAGAACAGGAACTGGTAGAATTTACTAAAGGTGATGGAACACCAAGATTCAATCCTTTCTTCATACCTAAAATGATTTCTGACCTTTCTGCAGGACATATTTCTATGTCTTATGGATTCAGAGGTCCGAATTATTGTACTGTTGCTGCATGCGCTTCATCTACAAACGCTATTGCTGATGCTTTTAATCTTATCAAACTTGGTAAAACTGATGTTTTTGTCTGCGGAGGTTCCGAAGCTGCAATCACACTTACCGGAGTCGGAGGTTTTAATGCAATGCATGCGCTTTCTACGAGAAATGATGATATTATGACAGCTTCCAGACCTTTCAGTAAAAGCCGTGACGGTTTTGTAATCGCTGAAGGCGGTGCATGTCTTGTTCTTGAAGAACTTGAACATGCATTGGCGAGAGGTGCAAAGATTTACGCCGAAATTGCCGGTTGCGGATTGTCAGCAGATGCATATCATATGACTGCACCACATCCTGATGGATTAGGAGCTTCAGAAGTTATGCTGAGCACACTCCAGGATGCTGGTATGAAACCTGAAGATATTGATTATATCAATGTTCACGGTACTTCTACTCCTGTAGGGGATGTTGCTGAATTAAAAGCAATTGCTAAGGTGTTTGGAGATCATGCATATAAGTTGAACATAAGCTCAACCAAGTCGCAGACCGGTCACCTGCTGGGAGCAGCAGGAGCAATTGAGGCTATTGCCTGTATAAAGGCTGTTTGTGAAGATATCGTACCTCCAACTATCAATTTCACAGAAGGAGATGAAGATCCTGAAATTGATTATAAATTGAATTTCACATTTAACAATGCCCAAAAAAGAGTTGTCAATGCAGCTCTTTCAAATACATTCGGATTTGGCGGGCACAATGCCAGCGTTATCGTGAAAAAATGGATACCAAATTCCTGATAAACGATATTTTATATAAAATAAGGCTCCTGACTGTTAAACAGAAGGAGCCTTATTTGTTGTTTCATAAAATTTTAGGATTTTACCC
>CAZCPI010000380.1:0-2009 GCA_964500535.1 uncultured Bacteroidales bacterium | reverse complement strand
ATTTTTGAATTGTTACTGAGGCTGAGAGCTAATTATTTCTGGCCTGCAATGTGGGGAAATGCTTTTAACGAAGATGATCCTGATAATGCAAGAATTGCTGATGAGTATGGTATAGTAATGGGAACTTCTCATCACGAACCAATGCTGAGATCAGCAAATGAATGGCAAAGGCACAAAAAAGAGTTCGGAGACGGTAAATGGAATTACGTTACAAATGCCGGGGGCATTCAGGATTTCTGGAGACAAGGTCTGGAAAGGAATAAGAATTTTGAGAGTATTCTTACCATGGGCATGAGAGGTGAGAGCGACGAGCCGATGCCTGATGCCGGTAGTGCAAAAGATAATTTCAAACTGCTTGAAAATATCATGAAAGATCAGAGGAAAATTATCGAAGGAGTTTATAAAAAACCGGCTTCTAAAATACCTCAGATTTGGGCATTGTACAGTGAAGTTCTTGAATATTTTGATCAGGGAATAAAAGTTCCTGAAGATATGACTATTTTACTTTGTGATGATAACTGGGGTAATGTAAGAAGACTTCCTGAACTGGAAGGCAAGAGACATCCCGGAGGCTATGGTATTTATTATCATGTAGATCTTCACGGAGCACCAAGAGCTTACCAATGGCTGAATACGACCCAGATACCTCACATGTGGGAGCAGTTACAGCTTACATACAGCCATGGAGTAGATAAGGTCTGGATATTAAATGTAGGTGATTTGAAGCCAAATGAATATCCGATGGATTTTTTCCTTAATATGGCCTGGGATCCCGAATCCTTTAATCAAAACAATCTTGATGAATATGCGGTAGATTTTTGTAAAGACAAGTTTGGTGAAACCGAAGCCTCAGAGGCTGCAGAAATTTTGACTATTTGTTGCAAGTACAATGCAAGAGTTACAGCAGAAATGCTTGACAGCCGTACATATAATCTTGAAAACGGAGAATTTCTTCATGTAAGGGATGCTTATATGGCTTTGGAAACGAGGGCGTTAAGACAGTATGAGAAACTTGATGTTTCGATGAAAGACTCTTATAAACAACTAATCCTGCATCCTGTCAGAGCTATGTCCAACTTATATGATATGTATTATTCACTGGCAATGAATACAAAACTTGCTTCTGAAAAAGACGTTAAGGCAAATTATTGGGCTGACCGGGTTGAATACTGTTTCAAACTGGATGCAGAATATACCAAAGACTATAATCAGGTAATGTCAGGTGGAAAATGGAATCATTTAATGGATCAGACTCATATCGGTTATCGTTCATGGAACGAACCGAGAGGAGGCAATAAAATGCCGGTTGTCGTGAGGATCAAACCGGAAGAAACCAAAAATGGCGGATACATTTTCAACGAAAAAAATGGTGTAGTTGTTATTGAGTCTGAACATTATTTTGAGACAATAAATAATGGAAAAGCAAAATGGACTCTAATTCCCGACCTTGGCAGAACAACTTCAGGCATTACTCTTTTGCCATATACAGCAAGTCCCGAAGGATCTGAAGTCGTATATAAAATGAAAATGAATCCTTTAGCTGATAGTGTCAAAGTATATTTTTTCTTTGATTGTACACTTCCGTACAAGAACGGAGCGCACAGCGTTTCAGCCTTTATTAACAAAGGGAACAGTAAAACCTGGAAGATCAACGATCAGTTGACCTGGAAAAATAATTACTCCAAAATGTATCCTGCAGGTGCAGCGAGGATGATTGAAACCTCTGTTTACCTTAAAGTTTCGAAGAGTCCGGACGATACCTACAATCTGACTATAAGTCCGCAGGATCCAGGTATTGTTTTGTACAAGATAGCTGTTGACCTTGGTGGATATGAAAAGACTTTTCTTAAAATGCAGGAAAGTCCATATAAAAGGAATTAATAATATTTATAGGTAATCAATCTTATTAAGATGAAACACAAAAGTTTGGTGATTTTTTTAATGTTACTGTCATTTTTTGCTTCAAATGTGAGTGCAGAGAAAGGTGGTAAGCTGAAATTATGGTATGA
>CAZCPI010000379.1:0-2013 GCA_964500535.1 uncultured Bacteroidales bacterium | reverse complement strand
AGGCAACCACATATAAATAATATAAATTCATTATCTTAATAAATTAAGATAATTATAGAGATTTTATCACGAGAAAAAGCTGAAGAAAGAAAATCCAAGACAAAATCCGGTTGATTTTTTGACTGATTTTTGAGTGAGTTTTTGCCTGTTTTCAGACTTTGTAAACCATCGGAAAATGATCTGATTTTCCTCTGCCCTAAAAGACTTTTGTTGTTTGAAGTTGATTTAAAGAGTTTCATGATTATTGTTTTTTAGTTTTTTGCTTGTTCTGGTTAGTTTAAGCCGAAGAATTTTAAAATTGAAGCCGAACAATTGATCAAATAATCGCTTAAGTTTGTGAATTGTTCCACGAGAGTTGTTCAATTAATCGCTTAAGTTTAGCCGGTTGCTTTTTAAGTGATTATTTTCACCCGAAAAGATTCTTCTCTCTATCCATCCTGTCAAAGCGTCTGCTGTTTGAAAGGTCCTGAGGATCGCCTAAATTTTCATAAATCAGGTGAATTGCTTTAGGGGTAAGGATATGCGATGATAAGAAGTCAGTTGTGAAAATTTCATTTTTCAACACAGGATCTCGTTTTATCAGACGTCTGAAAGCTTGTAGTGTTCTTTCTTTTGACAACTCCGGGAAATACATCATCGCTAGTTCTGCTTTTGATTTTGCTGCCATTTTAGTGCGTTTTGTGTTTTAAACTTGTTGGTATAGCGTTTTTGCTTGTATAATCTGGACTAAAGGCATGTATCACTTTAACTTATCACTACCCTTTATGCCAATTTTCTGTATATTCTTGCAAGTCCTTAGGTGTCATAGCAGTGTAACACACTACAAAGGTAAAAATAAAGTTTCAATATTTCCAAATGTTTAATGCATAAAAAACAACTATGTGCACTACGTTATGTTGTAGAGGGTACAAAACAAGTAATAGGAAGCAATTATAACAATTAAATAATATAAGCACCTGCAAAGGCCTTATGCAAAAGTCATAAAAATTAAACTTACTGAAATACCATATTTTCGTGGAAAATTCCATCAAATACCATCAAATACCATCAAAAACCATCAAATTGCATCAAATCCTATCACTTTTCGACCTTGCCTTCATATCAGCAGTACCTTTGCAATGTAATCGAAACCCCGGCCGGACTCGATATTAATTTAGTGTATTTAATATTAACAACTTAAAACAAAAATTATGTCTATCAAATTCAATGTCAAAAAACAGAAGTATGATCTTGCAGGTAACGGAGTGCTAAAATATTATGCAAAAGCACAGTCTTCGGGAGTAGTAAACTTCAACAGTATCTGTGAAACTATCTCTGACCGTAGCACGGTAACCAAGGGAGATGTGATGGCAGTGCTCGAAGGTTGCATCTTTGCGATGAAGACTGCACTCAACAATGGCAACATCGTAAGACTTGGTGATTTTGGAAGCTTTCAGGTCGGCATCAAGAGCGACGGTACCCTGACCGAAAAAGAGTTCTCAGCATCCAAAATAAAAAGTGCCCATATCAACTTCCGCCCCGGAGCATCCCTTACCAACATGCTCGACAACCTGTCTTATCAGAAGGTCTCCACCCCTGAAGTTGTAGTCGAAGAAGACGAAGCAGCTGCAGGCACCGGCACAGGTACTGGAACCGGTACTGGAACAGGTGAAGGCACAGGGACAAGCGAAGGCACAGGTACCGGAGCTTGAGCAAAATAACAATTAATCTAATCATTAATCAGAAGGACCGGGCTAACCACCCGGTCTTTCACTAAAAAACAAACAATCATGCAAACATCAAAATCTTTCATAGCAGTAAGCATAGCAGCCATACTGGCATACTTTAAACCCATCGAAAACCTCCTGATGTCAGTCACACTGATCTGCATCATCAACTTCGCATTCGGCCTGATAGCAGGAGTAGTAGTAAACAGAGAGAAATTTAACTTCAGAAAAGCATTCCTGTGCATATCAGAAACATCAGTTTTCCTCTTCATCCTCTCAACAGTATTTTTCATTTCAGATCACATCA
>CAZCPI010000378.1:0-2015 GCA_964500535.1 uncultured Bacteroidales bacterium | reverse complement strand
ATTCCGTACGGCATAGCGTTCACTCATGCCTGAACCCTCCCTTCCACCTTCTCGAACTTCCAGGCAGGAACTTTGCAGACCGGGCAGAGTTCCGGCGGTTCCGTGCCCAGAAAGATGAACCCGCACGCCGTGCATACGTAAGCGTTCACGCCCTCAAGCATGGCTTCGCCATCCCGCTGGTAACGGGTCAGTAGGGACTTATGAATACGGGTCACCTTGTCATCCCACACTAGCGCTCGTTGCGCGCCTCGGTCGCCTTCCGCTTTTGCGATGGCTTGCGCCGCGGGGATGCTGTTGTCCAAATCGTTCTGTGCAAGAGTCAGCAACGCGTCGAAAGAAGCTTCATCGATCGAATCGGCGCTTACCTTGAAATATGCCTCCAGCTCGCGGTACCAGCCTGCTTCCTGTGCCAGATACTGCTTCTCGCATCCGCGCGCGAGGTTTGAGCACACGGCGCTCATCTCAAGCGCCGCCAGAGTGGTCAGGCTCCCTAGCGTACCCATCGCAACCGTTGCGCTTTTCCCGACGGTCTGTTCGGATTCACCCACCGGATGAAACTCCGCCTTGGACGCGCCGCAAAGCGGACACACCCAGGCTTCCGAAAGGTCGGCCCAGCGGGTGCCGGCGGCTACCCCTGTGTCCGGCGAGCCTTTCGCCTCGTCATACACGTAACCGCAAATGGAGCAGACATAGGTCCTCATGACATCCTCCCCTTTCGCATCCCTCGCTTGTGTTCAGATTAGCTGGTGCATATCGTGCCGTTATGGAATCAATGCCCGCACTCGTCGGCGTGCGTATGCTCATGACAGACCGAGCCTGTGGAATGGAGTTCGCCCCTTAAATAGGATTCGACAGCCATTCGCGCGTCTCCGGAGGCTCCAACAACCACCTCAATATTGCGCTCGTTGAAGATTTCGACGGCACCGCCGCCCATGCCTCCTGCGATAATGACGTTCGCACCCATATCGCCGAGGAAATTCGGCAGGAATCCCGGCCTATGACCGGGGTTTGCAACGCTGATTTCCGAAGTAATGGCCTGATCCGCCGTATCGTAGAGCCTGAAGTTTTCGCAATGACCAAAATGACCCGCCACTTGTGTTCCCATGCACGCAACAGAAATCTTCATTGTTTTGCGCTCCTTAATCATTCGATTATTTTGTCCAATAATCCATCCAGCCAGTCACCCTCGAACTGCTCCATCAAGCCCTTGTCACACGCGTGAGACAGCCTGGGGTCGATCGGTAGCTTGACAACCGTATCAATGTGATGCTTCTCGGCGATGCCATCGATCCGGCTTTCCCCAAAAAGGCGGTGTTGCTTGCCGCAATCCGGGCAGGTAACGTAGCTCATATTCTCTACCAGCGCCAGCACGGGGATGTTCATCATCCGCGCCATATTGACCGCCTTTTCCACAATCATGCCCACCAACTCCTGAGGCGAAGCCACGATGATGATTCCGCTGACGGGAATCGACTGAAATACCGTGAGCGGAACATCACCCGTGCCCGGGGGCATGTCGATGAACATGATATCGATATCCCCCCAGATTACGTCTGTCCAGAATTGCTTGACAGCACCGGCAATCAGTGGGCCGCGCCACGCCACCGGGTCGGTCTCGTTTTCCGTGAGCAGATTCAGGGACATCACCTGGATGCCGGTCTGTGTCTTCATAGGGTAAAGCCCAAAGCCATCGCCGTCCGCATGCCCATGCAGACCAAAGGCGGTGGGAATGGACGGGCCGGTGATATCCGCGTCCAGAATGGCGGTATTTAGCCTTTGCCGCCGTGCAAGCACAGCAAGCATTGAGGTTACCAGACTTTTGCCCACGCCGCCCTTGCCGCTGACAATGGCGATCACCTTTTTAATGTGACTTGCCTCATGCGGCTTGACCAGCAGACTCTCTTTTTCCCTTTCGCTGCAGCTTTCGCCGCAGCTTTCACATTGATGGGAACAGGACTCACTCACACTTCTTCCTCCTCAAATGATGATTTGCTGCCCCGCAGCCAGATATCGCA
>CAZCPI010000377.1:0-2015 GCA_964500535.1 uncultured Bacteroidales bacterium | reverse complement strand
TCTACCGGTTTCGCCGGAAATATTATTTTTTCTTTTTCAAGTAAAACTTCAAACTGAACATTTCTTTGCGCAGACTTTTTGAAATTCCTGTAATAATTCAGGCCAAATACGAAACCTGATTCACCGTCAGACCGTATAGCCCATTGCAAGCCTTCTGTTGAATTTTGTTTTGACGGAATAACCGGAGTCATCGGTGCAAGTCTGTCTCCAAACTCATTAAGGAAGTAGTGAAGTTTTTTGATCTGATGATAACTACCGGCAAGCTCACCAGTTTCCCTTATTGCAGCCTGAAAATCATAAGAAATATCGCAATATTGATTCCAATACCCTGTTTCATCCTGATTTTCTTCTAAAGATGTGTACTTCCCGATAGGGTTCTGGCCTCCTGTAAAAACATAATAGCCCGGCAAATTGCTTCCGCTTCCAATCTTAGCGTAGGTCATTGCTGCACCATCTATCTCATTTATAACCGGACGCCTGTGATATGATATCTGATTTCCAAGTCCTATTTCACAGGTAAGGTATGGATAGCGTGAGTAATCAGTAAATTTACCATTTTCTTTAGCGGCGACATCAGCACCAATACCTTCATCATTTAAAGGTGCATCAAAGCAAAAATTAATATTTTCTTTTGCAGGAATCAGGTTAGTAACCCAGGGCTCCTCAGGATAACCACCGAATAAGGGTATTACTTCATCCTGAGGTACAGATGCATTGCCCCAGCCCGTGACTGTATATAGAGGCACGTCAATGCCATATTTAATTGCTGTTTTCTTGAGCCATAAAATGTGAGCATTCCCACCCGGACCTCTTCTGTACTCATTTTCAAGCTGTACTCCAATTATTGGACCACCATCTTTATAGTAAAGTCCTGACATTTGCTTTGCAATTTCAGAATATAGCCTGTCTGCATAAAACTGATATTTCTCGTTATTGCTGCGGTCAATCAGCCCTTGTTTTGTGAATATCCAGTCAGGAGTACCACCATTCCTTACTTCTCCATGACACCATGGGCCAAGCCTGGGATATACAAACAGGCCATGCTTATGGCATAGTTTGATAAATGATCTTAAATCGTTATTCCCGGACCAATCAAAAATGCCTTCGGTTTCTTCATGATGAATCCAGAAAACATAAGTTGCAATAATATTTATACCATTTGCCTTCATTTTGAGAATCCGGTCTTCCCATTGATTTTTTGGGCAACGGGAGAAATGCATTTCTCCCATAACAGGGATTACAGGTTTCCCTCCTATTGAAATATATTTATTATTAACAGTGATTTCTTTTCCTGAGGGACCGGGATTACCCATCTTCAGGTGGCCTGAAATTATGTTTTGTTTCAGGTTTTTGGCGTCAACCCTTAGCACATCTGCATTTATAGTTGCAGAAAACAATAATACTGCTGTCAGTATTAAACTGATTTTCCTGAAAAGAACTTTTTTATTGTCCATAATTATATAGAAAAGAAATTATTCCCTGATTACTATTATCAAGTGCTTCGGCTTTTTCAAAATAAAGCACGGCATCACTTTTATTCCCTAAACCTAAATGCCCTAATCCCTGCATAAAAAGACAATGAATCTTGTTTTTTTCGTTCAGGTCATCCTCCCAAATCAACATGTCAGGCAATGAGACCGCAAAATAATCCATTTTTATTACATCGTAAAAATGTTCTTTACCATATTCAACAAGTCGCCTGAAGACTTTTTTAGCTTCTTCATATTCATGTAGCTTCTGTAAAGCCATTCCTTTATAAAAAATCTTTTCTGGCTTCTGGTCGTTATAAAATATTGCAGCAGCCGGTTCACTGTTTCCTTCAGCGGCTTTCTCCCAATACAATTTTGACTTGATTGTATCGCCAAGACCTTGATATGCACAACCAAGATAGAAATAAATATCATTATCCTGTGTGCCGTAAAGTCTTCCCTCACCAAGATTTTCCGGATATTCGAAACATTCCTCAAGCAGCTTTATTGATTCTTCATATAAATGTTCTTTTATGAGCCTTTTTG
>CAZCPI010000376.1:1321-2023 GCA_964500535.1 uncultured Bacteroidales bacterium | reverse complement strand
GCCATGGGCGCGTGACGCAAAACGATCCCATGGAGGAACGCTTTGCCTGCTCTAAAATGAATACGGTTTGCCCGTTGTATTGCTCGCTTTGCATATTACCCTCGTTCTATCATGTCGCCAACGCGCAGCAGCGCTTCAATATCGCTTGTAACATACACCGAAGGCGGCAGGTTCACATCGTAAGACAAGCTGCCCCGATCCGGCACCCTTGGCCACAGCAGTGCCTCACCCAAACGGTTGAGCGTTAAGTTGCGTTCATACAGCAGTTGATGCTCTTTTTCCAGCGTTTCCAGTATCGCCCTCGCGTTTTCCAAGCAGGTGAGCGAAAGCCGGTATACCGCCTCCTGACTCACATCCGATATAAAGCCGGGGTACGCGTAGGGCAATATCTGGTTGATGGAGGGCAGCGTATGCAGGCTGCGCCTTGCGCTTTCTCGAAGCACGCTGTCTCCGCCCAAGAAGGGATACAGCATGCTTTCCACAAACCAGTACCGCAGATTGGGAATGAAATACACGCAATCCACCTCGCGCCCCTGTACCGCCATCAAGTCCTTGCCCCTGCCGGACAGGATTCCAACCACGATCTTTTTGATGGACAGGCCCGCCTCAACAAATAGCGGATCGAGCGCCTCTAAGCGGTAGCCCTTATGCAGCAGGTCGTCCGCCAATATGACGGGACGGCGGAAGGAATGGATGACCCGA
>CAZCPI010000376.1:0-1311 GCA_964500535.1 uncultured Bacteroidales bacterium | reverse complement strand
GTATATCGTTTCGGCGTGCAGCCCTTTTGTGACCGTGTTTGGCACCACAACGCCGCGCAGTATTTTCCCGTACGGTACGCACATGTATTCGCCAAGCGGGCGGGAGCCGTCTGTTGCTGTAACGTTTCCGTTTGCCGCAATGATCTTTTGGGTAAGCGCGTGGTTCAAAAGCCCCGCGTGAAAGGACAGCACCAGCCGCCCCGGATACAGCTCCGACATTGCCTTGGAAAAGCTCTTATGCGTATCGTTTAGCACCTGCTCCACGGCAGGCCTATCTCTTAGGGGCGCTTTGATGCCCTGCTGCACATCCTCGATTAGGGCGATGGGCGTTCGCATATCCACGATATAGATGTGCTCGCGCTCCTCCTCTCCCGGCAGCTGCACAAAGCCTTGCCTTAAAAGCGTGCCGCGAAGCTTCGCGTCGTCCGAAACGCCGTTCCCGTGATAAATGGCATAGGTATAATCCTGTTCCAGCAGCCTTGCCAGCGTTTCTGTTAACAGCAGGCGGAATACATCCCGCCGGTACACGCCCGCCGCAAATATGCCGGACAGTACAGCGATCTTGCCGGAGGTATGCCTTCGCACATATTCCGACAGCGCAATGCTGCCAAACTCGCGGAACAGCTCCGCTCCGTTGGTGCGATACACACATGCACAGCCAAGCGGCCTGTCCCCCGCCGCCTCGTCCACCATTTCCATTACATACGCGTTGGGGCGGCTTAGGCTGTACTGTATCACCTGCGCAAGCTGCTGGGGCTCCATGTCCGTCCCCTCGGCGGCAACAGCCATCACGCGATCCAACAGTGCGCCGTCGTCCGGGCTGCGCCGCCTGAACGATAGCGTTTCCGACGGCAGCTGCTCCTTATACTGCGGCTCCCGCAGATACAGGCCGTTATCGTAAATGTAATTTTGCGCCACCGGGTCAACCAGCATGGAGATATCCCGGTTATAGTCCACATTCTCGCGAATGCGGCTGGAGCTCACATCCTCCAGATAGGTAGGCAGCGCCAGCTCAATGATCTCGTTTTTCACACGGGAGCGAATGACCCGCTTTTGCTCTTCCCATGCACCGTCTTCCATATTACGGCGGAAAATCACATGGGGCAGGTGATGGATGGAATGCGCCGTAGGCGCTTTGCGGTAAGAGGAGGCGTTTAGTATCACGTCGCTTCCCGCAACGATGTACAGCGTTTGCCCCGGAAACTGCCGCTGCAACAGTACCAGATCCTCCGGGTTTGCCAGATTCACCGGAATATCGTCCGGGAAAACGAACACCGAAAACGCATCCGCCACAGACATGTTCACGATTCG
>CAZCPI010000375.1:0-2026 GCA_964500535.1 uncultured Bacteroidales bacterium | reverse complement strand
TGCAAAGCTTGCCACTAAGCTTGCAACATCTTACTGCCATGTTTGGTGCAACTATACTTGTACCAATACTTTTGGGAGTTAACCCTGCCATAGCACTACTTATGAATGGTATAGGTACTTTAATTTATTCCTGGGTAACCAAAGGTGGAATTCCGGCATATCTCGGTTCCAGTTTTGCGTTTATCTCTCCCGTAATATTAATAAATACAAGTTACGGTGGTTTCAGTCACGCTCAATCGGGATTCATATTTTTTGGATTGTTCTTTATCCTGATTTCATTTATAGTTTATAAATGGGGTGTAAAATGGATTGATGTAGTCATGCCTCCTGCTGTTATGGGTGCAGTGGTGGCTATTATAGGACTGGAGCTGGCACCGCTGGCTGCTCAACAAGCAGGACTTACTGCAGGAGAAAATACTGACAGTAATGTTGTCCTTGTTTCTATGTTTACATTAATAATCGGAATTTTCGGATCTGTGCTTTTCAGAGGATTTCTGCAGGTAATACCAATCTTAATTGCAATTGTGGCAGGCTATATCCTTGCTTTTTTCATGGGAATGGTAGACACTACTGCAATTTCTCAGGCAGCATGGTTCGCTTTACCCAAGTTTCAGGCGCCGGTTTATGATACTAATGCAATACTCATAATAGCTCCTGCTTGTATAGTGGTTTTAGCTGAACATATAAGTCATTTGGTTGTAACGGGTAAGATTACCGAAACTGACCTTGTTAAAAACCCCGGACTTCACAAATCTCTTTTAGGTGATGGTATAAGCAATGTAATATCAGGTTTTACAGGTTCACCTCCCAATACTACATATGGAGAGAATATAGGTGTAATGGCCATAACAAAAGTATATTCAGTCTGGGTAATCAGAGGAGCTGCTATTCTGGCTATGATTTTTTCCTGTATTGGCAAAGTATCTGCAGCTATATCAACAATACCTTCTCCTGTACTTGGTGGTATAACAATGTTGCTTTATGGAGTGATTGCAGTTCAGGGTCTCAGGATTTTTGTTGAACAAAAAGTTGACTTCAGCAAAAACAGTAATATGGTGCTTGGAGCTATAACATTTGTAGTTGGAGTTAGTGGCGCGAGCATAATGATTGGCACAGTCCAGTTAAAAGGTATGGCTTTTGCAGCAATCGTAGGCGTTGTACTCTCTTTACTTTTCTGGCTGTTCAAAAAAGTAAAACTTATGGATGAAGAAGTTTAGTATTCATTATTCTTTATAGCAAAATCCCCGTTGCAAAACAACGGGGATTTTTGCATATATACCATAAATACACTTTTGTAACAGTATTGTAATCATTATAAAGCCTGATTAAATAAATAAATTGTAAATTTGCATTGTCAAAATATAATGTACTTAAAAAATGAAACAATTGACAATAGCATTAGTAGCTCACGATAATCGTAAGGCGGATTTAGTGGAATGGGCAGTTTTCAACGCGGATTTTTTATCAAAACATAAACTGGTCTGTACCGGTACTACCGGAGGACTGATAGTTAACGCATTTAGAGATAAGCATGTGCATGCCGATGTTGAATGTATGAACTCCGGGCCTCTTGGAGGAGATGCTGAAATCGCAGCTTTGGTTGTAAAGAAAAAAGTGGATCTGGCTATTTTCCTGATTGATGATTTAAATGCTCAACCTCACGAAGCTGACATTCAGATGCTGTTGCGCCAGTGTCGTGTGCACAATGTACCCATCGCATGTAATAGATATAGTGCTGACCTGATGATTACCAGTACTTTATGGGAGAATAAGGATTATACCCCCATGGAGCCCAAGTATATTCCGTTTAAAAGAACAAAGAAAAAATAAAATCTGTCTTCCGGATTAATTGCAGGCAGGCGCATACCCGGCTGCATTTAGGCTAAGTGATTAACTACTTTATAAATTCCCCGCCGATATCGGAGGGGAGTTACAGGTCGGGTTTATATTTTGATTTCAAATCTGTCGGCATCTTTCCAGGCAGGAAATTTTTCCCTTAAACGATTAAGAGGCTGAAGGTCAATTT
>CAZCPI010000374.1:701-2037 GCA_964500535.1 uncultured Bacteroidales bacterium | reverse complement strand
ACATAAACAAATTAGTTTCGTACCTGAAGGTGGAGGTTACAACTGGACAGACCCTTCATATCACTTACCTGCATTCTATGAGATTTGGGCTATGTATGCAAAAGACGGACATGAACAATTTTACAAAGATTGCGCAGATACATCAAGAGTTTTTCTTCAAAGAGCATGTCATCCTGTTACAGGTCTGAATGCTGATTATACAGATTTTAGCGGTGCTCCAAGGGGAAACCGCTGGATGCCGGCGGCATTTCGCTATGATTCATGGAGAGTTCCAATGAATATTGCCATGGATTACTACTGGTTTGGTAAGGATAAATCATGGCAGGAAGATTATGCAAAGCGTTTACAGGTATTTTTCCGTTCAAAAGGACTTGACAGTTTTGATGATCAGTTCAATGTTGATGGTACAAAACCAGATTTCATTCTAGGTGCCGGAGGTTTCAAAAAACTAAGACATTCAATCGGATTGGTTTCAACGGTGGCTTCAACGTCCTTGATAGGCAAAGATAATAATGACTTTATAAATGCCATTTGGAATGCCAAACTGGAACCTTATGAAGATGGTTATTTTGATCCATATTATGATGGCCTTTTATATATGTTCAGTTTAATGCATATGAGCGGTAAATATCAGATTATAACTCCACAAAAATAAATTTCAATTATGAACAAATCATTTTATAAAATCTGTTTTCTTCTTTCAATCGGCCTGTTTTCGACCGCAGTGCAAGCTCAGGAAAAGTTATATACAAATACTTTTCCATTGAGTGATGTGAAATTATTGGATGGCCCCTTTAAACATGCAAGGGATCTGAATATTGAAGTTCTTCTTAAATATGATGTAGACAGGTTATTGCAGCCATTTTTTAAAGAAGCCGGGTTGAAACCAAAAGCTGAGGCATATCCTAACTGGGCCGGACTTGACGGTCATGTTGGTGGTCATTATTTGTCAGCTTTGGCAATGAATTATGCATCAACAGCTAATCAGGAATGTAAGAAAAGAATGGATTATATGATTTCTGAACTGAAAGTGTGTCAGAATGCAAATACCACCAATAATTCTGAATGGGGTGATGGATATCTGGGTGGTGCTCCAAATAGTAAGAATATTTGGACATTGCTCAAAAAAGGTGATTTTGGACCCTACAGAGCAGCATGGGTGCCCTGGTATAATATTCATAAAATGTACTCCGGACTAAGGGATGCCTGGCTGTATGCAGGCAACGAAGATGCTAAAAACATGTTTCTTAAGTTTTGTGATTGGGGTATCAACATTACTTCTTCTCTTTCTGATGAACAGATGCAGTCAATGCTTGACATGGAGCATGGTGGCATT
>CAZCPI010000374.1:0-691 GCA_964500535.1 uncultured Bacteroidales bacterium | reverse complement strand
TAAATGAAACTTTTGCTGATGCTTATCAGATGACTGGAGATAAAAAATATCTGATTGCAGCTAAAAGGTTTTCACATAATATGTTACTTAATTCAATGGCTGACGGTAAGGATAATCTGGATAATAAGCATGCGAACACTCAGGTACCAAAAGTAGTAGGATTTCAACGTTATGCAGAATTAACCAATGATAAGAAGTATGTTGATGCAAGCTATTTCTTCTGGAAAACCGTTAGCGAAAACAGAAGCCTTTCTTTCGGAGGTAACAGCAGACGTGAATTCTTCCCCAGTGTTTCTGCCTGTGAAGACTTTGTAAGTGATGTTGAAGGACCTGAAACCTGCAATACATATAATATGCTTAAACTGACAGAAGATCTTTTCAGAAAATCTCCTAAGGCAGAATTTATGGATTTCTATGAAAGAGCTATGTATAACCACATATTGTCAACTCAGCATCCTGAACATGGCGGTTATGTTTATTTTACACCAGCCCGTCCAAGACATTACAGGGTATATTCAGCTCCTAATGAAGCTATGTGGTGCTGTGTTGGAAGCGGTATGGAAAACCATGGCAAGTATAACCAGCAAATATATACTCATACAGGAGATTCACTATTTGTCAACCTGTTTATTCACTCAGAGTTAAGCTGGAAAGCTAAAAAGATGATAATCACACAAGAAACCGGTTTCCC
>CAZCPI010000373.1:0-2045 GCA_964500535.1 uncultured Bacteroidales bacterium | reverse complement strand
AGCTTATATTAAGACTTAAAGGTAATTTCCTGTGGCCTGCAATGTGGAACAATGCATTTTATGATGATGATCTTAAAAATGGTCCCTTAGCTGATGAAATGGGAATAATTATGGGAACATCTCACCATGAGCCTTGTGCAAGGGCACAAAAGGAATGGCACAGATATGGATCAGGACCATGGAATTTCAATACTAATCCGGATACTTTACTTTCTTTCTGGAAAAAGGGAATAAAAAGGATGATGAATACCGAAGATGTTGTAACTGTTGGTATGAGAGGTGATGGAGATGAACCTATGGGAAAAGAAACCAATATATCATTACTGGAAAATATTGTAAAGCAACAAAGAAAGCTTATTTCTGAAGTAACCGGTAAAGGCGAAGATGCTCTTCCTCAGGTCTGGGCACTTTACAAAGAAGTTCAGGATTATTATGATCAGGGTATGACTGTACCTGATGATGTTACTTTGTTGTATTCTGATGATAACTGGGGTAATCTGAGACGTTTACCATCCATTGATGCCAAACCCCGTAAAGGTGGTTACGGTATTTATTACCATTTCGATTATGTAGGTGGTCCGAGAAACAGCAAGTGGCTTAATGTAACCCAGATCCAGCGTGTATGGGAACAGATGAATCTTGCTTATGAAAGGAATGTGGATAAAATCTGGATTGTAAATGTAGGAGATTTGAAACCAATGGAATATCCGATTACTTTCTGGATGGATATGGCATGGAATCCTCGTTGTTTTAATCCTGACAATCTTTATAATCATACTGTTTCATTTTGTGAGGAGCAGTTAGGAGAGGAAAATGCTGAAGAAGCTGCGAGAATACTTAATACATATTCTAAATTCAATGCAAGAGTAACACCTGAGATGCTTAACGATGCAACATACAGCCTGATAAATTATAACGAATTTAAAAATGTGCTGGATGATTATAAAAATCTTGAAGTTTCTGCCGACAAACAATTTGAAAGTATTAAAGCTGAATACCGGGATGCATATGATCAGTTGATTCGTTTTCCGGTTAAAGCATGTGCAAATTTGTATGAAATGTATTTTGCAGTTGCAATGAACAAATCTCTGGTTGCAAAAAATGATAAATCTGCAAATGCATGGGCTGATAAAGTCAAAGAATTATTTGAAAAGGATGCATCTCTGATGAAGTACTACAATAGTACGATTGCCAATGGCAAATGGAATCACATGATGGATCAGGTTCACATTGGCTATACCAGCTGGAATGAGCCAAGAAGAGATATAATGCCTAAAGTAACGTATATACAGTGAAAGCAGTGATAATAAAAAATATGGACTTGCAGAGTAAAGGCTTAATAATGCTTTTTTGCTTTCTGATCAGTACTATTTCATTGCAGGCTGATGGTGCTTATGTTTTTGAAGAAAGTGCGGATAGCGTTGTATCGATGGAAGCGGAGCATTTTTTTGATTGTCATGCTACCGACGGATTAGAATGGAAAGTTTTGCCACATTATGGAAAAACATTGTCAGCAGTCACGATATTACCAACTACTATTAATCCTTCAGGATCAAATCTGGTATACAGAATGAAGATTAATTCAAAAGTTAGTCAGGTTAAAGTACACGTTTTCATGGCGCCCACCCTGAATTTTGAAGGACATGACGGCTTGTTTTACAATATCTCATTTGACAGTGAGTTGCCTGTAAAAGTAAATGTAAATGGTGGTGTTTCTGAATGGCAGATTTCAAACTGGCAAAAGAACAGAATTAATATAAAAACAACGACTCTTACCTTACCTGTTAAAGCTGATAAATCTCATAATTTGATTTTTGCTCCGCTTAACGCAGGTATTGTAATAGAAAAAATAGTAGTTGATTGTGGAGGTCTCAGATATTCGTATTTAGGTCCGCCGGAAAGTGAGTTTATTAAAGTAAAGAAATGATAACTAAAATTTGTATAGTGAAATTATGAAGAAAAAAAATGGATTTATAATAGGCAGGGTGAATATGCTTCTTGTTTTCCTGTCGGTTATAATACTCTTTACTGCAAATGGTTGCAAG
>CAZCPI010000372.1:0-2063 GCA_964500535.1 uncultured Bacteroidales bacterium | reverse complement strand
TTAAAAGATTTATTCCTGATATTTCATTCAAATGCTGCTCATTGCCGGTTAATGCAGCAAGTAATTTGGCGCAATCAAGCACACTACCGCCGCCGACACCTATTATACAATCCGGTTTAAAAACTTCAACATCTGATAACAAACTATTGAAATATTTGAAGCCAGGTTCACCGGCATGATTATATTTTACGATTGTTGGACATTTATCATTTTCCTCCAGAATCTTAACCGGTGTATCGATAAAACCGGCAACTTCCGGGGCAACCAGAAAAACAATGTTTCGAGAAGACAAAACAATCTTATCATTTGGCAGGTCATTTATACAACCCGGTCCTATAATTATGCTTTGAGGTTGCTGTAATGTAATTTTTTTCATACGTTAATTCTATTTTTAACACTAAGGTCGTATGGAACACCGCATGCCAAAATTATCATTGACTCGGACGTTTTATCGAAGCATGCTCGTTTCATTTACTTTTTTCTTTCAAATAACTGTAAATTGTAAGACTTTCATCAACGTCCTTATGACTAAAGAACAGACTGGCGATATAACCAACAACTATAACAATCAGATGACTATAGACTCCTAGCATGTATTTATGTTGAGTGAAATTCCAGTTTCCAAGATCAAGTAAAGTTCTTTCCTCTCCTCCTATTTCAAATTTTGTTGAAGTCAGCATTGCATATGCAGTAAACAATACGCAAACTCCGATACCTATATATAATCCCTGCCAGTTTGCTCTTTTTGAAAGCAGGCCAAGCAAAAAGATACCGACAATACCGGCAGAGAATATGGCATAAAGTTCAAAAACAACACCTAAAACGCCTTCCCCTCCCCATAACACATACAATAAAGCAACAGACATCATTGCAATACCCGAAGCTAAAACCAGCCACCTGCCCATATTCAATCTTTGCTTATCTGTACAGTTTGGTCTGAATCTCTGATAATAATCCTCTACCCCGATTGCTGACAGACAATTCATATCAGAAGCCAGAGTAGAAAAAGCAGCTGCCACAATTGCAGATAAAACCAATCCGACCACACCTACCGGTAATTCAGTGCTGATAAAATACGGGAAAACCTCATCAGCTTTAAGTCCATCAGGTAAAGGAGATGTACCTGTCTTATAAAAGACGAAAAGCAGAGAACCGATCAACATAAACAATGTCCATACGGGCACAGAAGTAGCTATGCCAATATAAGCTGCCTTCTTTGCATCTTTATCAGATTTTGCAACTATGTATCTTTGAACAATAGTCTGGTCTGTACAATATTTTTGCAGAGCATAAAAAGCTCCGTTTATGACCATAACCCAAAAAGTCAGTTCAGTCAGACTAAAATTATAAGGTCCGACATCAATTTTTTTCATCAAAAAAGCCTGTTCCAGTGCGAAACCCGGACCACCCTCAGGTCTGAATAATAATATTCCCAGGCAAAGTAAACCTCCCCCGATTATCATAAATCCCTGAATAACATCCATCCAGATTACAGCTTCAATACCTCCGATTAATGTAAGAATTATGATACAGACTCCTATTGTCAGAATAAGCGGAATAATCGGTATGCCACTCAAAGTATTAATTACAATACAAACCAAATAAAGCACTGTACCCATTTTTGAAAAATGAGTCAACATAAATGCCAGCGAACTGTATATACGGGCGAAGAAACCAAATCTTCGCTCAAAATATTCATAGGTACTAAGCCTTATAGTTTTTCTGAACAAAGGAACAATAATCCAGATTACACTAACTAATACAACAGGGACCATCAATCCCTGAACAAGCAGAATCCAGTTTGATTTGTATGCAGCTGCCGGATAAGCCAGAAATGTGACACTACTAATTAAAGTCGCAAAAATTGATATTCCGATGGCCCATGATGGAATATTTTTACTTGCTGAAAAATAATGGTCTGAACTTTTTTGCCTTTTTGCAAAATACAAACCAACTCCGATTGTTGAAATGACGGATATAAACACAATTAAAGTATCTATCCAGCTTATAGTTCCACCATTCATATCTACTGTTTTGACTTAAGGTAATTGCTAAATTTCTGA
>CAZCPI010000371.1:0-2067 GCA_964500535.1 uncultured Bacteroidales bacterium | reverse complement strand
TGCATGGTAATATAAACGGTAAGGATTTTAAATTTGTGACGGATTCGCTGTTTGGCAATGTCCTTGACCTGAGCGGGAAAAGTGCAACTTATATTTCACTTCCCGGAGATTTGGTTTCAGGCGAGGAGTCTTTTACTATGACAGGCTGGGTGTATCTGCGCTCAACGCAAAACGGACAGATATTTTTTGATTTTGGTAAAAGCGGCAAATCACGTATTCAGGCTGCTTTGACCGGTTCAAAAGATAAAGAAGGATTTCAGGCTCAGGTATTGAGTGATGAAAAAAGTTATGTTTCAACTGCTAAGGTTTTGACTATAAATACATGGCATTTCCTGACAGTGGTTATCGATATGCCCTCAAAGACTTTATTAACTTATGTTGATGGTCAGCCTGCTGGTAAAGTTACAAATGTTGATATTGAGCTTTCACGTCTTTTTGATTACGACTCGGTCAGCAATAATAAAATCTTTATTGGTAAATCTCCCGATAGCCAGACTGCATTGAATGCAAAATTGTATGATTTCCGCATTTACAGGATTCCATTGACCGAAAGACAGGTACAAAGGATTTACAATATAGCTCTCAAAAAGGAAGAACCTGTTGCGAGGCGACGGTTTGAGCCTGAACGTAATCAGGTATTTCCTGATTCGACCCCCCAGCTTTATAATGCGTTTCTCAAAAGTGTTCCTGACATTGATGTTGTTACAGTAGTTAAGAGTCTTCCAAGACTGCCCCGTTTTATAAAAGGTGTTTACAAAGATGGCATTAATGGTCCTGAAGTCAGAGTTATCTGGCCGGCTCCTGTTGATAATAGTCAGGTACAGGCTGTTGGTAATTATAAAGTTACAGGCAAGGTGCCGGGTACAGATATCGAGCCTGTTGCAAACGTCAAAGTTGTTGAGGCTGCAAGTCCGGTAATGCCCGAACGCAAACTTGAAGCTTTTAAACTTGACCAGGTTTCTCTCAATACCGACTCTCATAACGATGAAACCAGATTTATTGAAAACCGTAACAAGTTTATTGAAGGACTTGCCAAAACAAATCCTGATAATTTCCTCTACATGTTTCGTAATGCATTCGGACAGAAGCAACCTGCCGGGGCTGAACCGCTTGGAGTCTGGGACAGCCAGGAAACAAAATTGCGCGGTCATGCCACAGGCCATTACCTGAGTGCCATTGCTCAGGCTTATGCAAGCACTGGTTATGATAAGCAGTTACAGGCAAACTTTGCAGGCAAGATGGATTACATGGTAAATACTCTGTATGAATTATCTCAGTTGTCGGGTAAACCTCAGACTCAGGGTGGACAATCTGTATCTGATCCTGCCCTTGTTCCTCCAGCCGGGGGTAAAGGTAATTTTGATTCTGACCTTAGTGATAAGGGTATAAGGACTGATTACTGGAACTGGGGAAAGGGTTTCATTAGTGCATATCCGCCGGATCAATTCATTATGCTTGAAAATGGTGCAAGTTATGGTGGTTCGAATGCTCAGATCTGGGCCCCATATTATACTTTGCATAAGATATTTGCCGGCTTGATGGATATTTATGAAATAAGCGGCAACAAAAAAGCCCTTGAAATCGTAAAAGGCATGGGTGACTGGGTTTATACACGTTTGAGCAAGTTGCCGACTGCTACTTTGATAAGTATGTGGAATAAATATATTGCCGGAGAGTTTGGTGGTATGAATGAAGCTATGGCGAGGTTGAGCCGTATTACGGGTGAAACCCGCTATCTTGAAACCGCTAAAATGTTTGATAACATAAGGGTTTTTTATGGGGATGAAAATCATAGTCACGGGCTTGCTAAAAATGTTGACAACTTCCGTGGTCTGCATGCCAACCAACATATTCCTCAGATTGTCGGTACTCTGGAACTTTATCGTGATACTCATACATCTGATTATTTTAAGATAGCGGATAATTTCTGGGATATGGTGACTGGTGATTATATGTACAGTATTGGCGGAATTGCCGGAGCACGTAATCCTAATAATTCCGAATGTTTTACAGCTCAGCCTTCTACTTTATATGAAAATGGTTTTAATACGGGAGGTCAGAATGAAA
>CAZCPI010000370.1:0-2072 GCA_964500535.1 uncultured Bacteroidales bacterium | reverse complement strand
GATGATAGCTTCATACACATTCCCCTTATGTAGTCACTCGGTTTGAATTTATACCAAATAACTGATTATATTAGTTTTGTAATAAAACTTTTCCTGTGAATACTTGTTGGACCGTATTTCCGTAATGCTTCAATATGCGTCTTGGTTCCATATCCTTTATGAGATGCAAATCCATATTCCGGAAAGACTTCATCATACTGAACCATTAAGCGGTCTCGTGTAACTTTGGCAATAATACTGGCTGCAGCTATAGAGATACTCTTTGCATCTCCTTTAATAATCGGTATTTGTTTGAATGAAATATCAGGAATTGTCACAGCATCATTTAATAAGATATCCGGCTGAGGATTCAATTGAGCAATTGCTGCTCTCATTGCTTCATAAGTTGCCTGTAAAATATTAATTTCATCAATTCGTTCCGGTGAAACATAACCAAGTCCTGTTGAAATGGCTTTTTCCATAATGACCTGATAAAGCTCTTCGCGTTTTTTCTCTGATAGTTTTTTGGAATCATTAATATACAGAATATCGCAATCTTTTGGTAAAATGACGGCTCCAGCCACCACGGGACCTGCCAAAGGTCCTCTTCCCACTTCGTCAATGCCGCAAATATAGGTATAGGAATTATATTCCTTTTCAAATTTCATCATTTGGGCAGTTCGTTCAATTTCCTTTAAATATGCTGCCTTTAATTTCTCACTTGTTTCTTGGATTTTATCCTGCTTATTTTGCAGTTTTTTCTGTTCTTTATCATCGTTCATTCGTATAAATCCTTTTTGAAATTTTTTTCTATTGATGCTTAATCATACCCATTTCACTCAAAGGCCAAATACGCATCCAAGCTTTTCCAATAAATTCATTTCTATGCACATTGCCAACTACAGGGTCACGACTATCTGAGCTGTTGTTTCGATTATCACCCATTACAAAGTATTCATCTTCACCTAAGGTAATCGGTTCATAGGCTCGTCCTGGATTAATAATTACTTCTCTGCCATAGGACTCTTCTAATACTTCACCGTCAATAAAGATAGTTCCATTTTCATCAATAAAAATGGTTTCTCCGGGCATTCCAATAATTCTTTTTATATAATACGTTTTCTTAGCATATTTAAAAGGAAAAACGATAATATCAAAGCGTTCAGGCTCTTCAAAGCGGTATGAAATTTTATCTACTATTAGATTATCACCGTCGCTTAGTTTCGGCTCCATAGAACTGCCAATTACTTTTGTTCTTTGGCCCACATAGGTAACAACTAAAAATGTCAACAATAAAACGACCAGTAAATAAATACTCATACTCATGATTTCTTTTACTTTTTTATTCACAATGCTTCCTCCGGATGTTCTAATGTAATTCTTCCGATTTTGCCGCAGCGAAAATCATCTATTAAAATTCCGGCTGCTCTTGCAATATCCGGGATTTCACCTTTTTGATAACAATGTCTTGCTACACATATTTCTTCCAGTGTTTGATACGGATCTTCATGACTGATTATTTGGTATCTTTCAGCCAACAGACGTGGATATTCTTTTTGAATATACTTGATAATTGATACTGCCAGTTCATCCGCATGCAATATCTCATCATTCATGGAACCAATCATGGCAAGTTTTTCACCGGCACTTTGATCTTCGAATTTTGGCCATAGAATTCCCGGCGTATCCAATAATTCCAAGTTCTTATTCAGGCGTATCCATTGTTTGCCCTTTGTTACACCGGGTTTGTTACCGGTTTTAGTACAAGCTTTTCCTGCAAAGGCATTAATGAAAGTTGATTTCCCGACATTGGGAATGCCAACCACCATGGCTCTGATTGGTCTGTTGATAATGCCTCGTTTTCGGTCACGCTCAATCTTTTCTTTGCAAGCTTCTGTAACCAAAGCGTGTATCTTCTTGATTCCAGCCCCTGATTTGGAATTAATTTCCAATACATAAAGACCTTTATTCTTAAAATACTCTGTCCATAATACATTATATTTTTCGTCAGCTAAGTCAGCTTTGTTTAGTAATATTACTCTAAATTTATTTTTTCCAATTTCATCAATATCAGGATTTCTGCTGCTTAATGG
>CAZCPI010000369.1:0-2073 GCA_964500535.1 uncultured Bacteroidales bacterium | reverse complement strand
CATCGATTGCAGCAAGCAACATCGTCTGACTTCCGCCTCCTGATGCTCCCGTTACTGCAACTCTCTCTTTATCACAAATATTCAGTGAAGTCAGATAATCAATCCATCTGATTGCGTTTAATGTCTGTATAGTATGTGCTATACTGCTTCGGTGAAACCGGTTTTCAAACTGAAGCTCGGACTCTCCCCAAGCAAAAATATCATAACAAACTGATACAGCTCCCATTATAGCCTGCATAGCACATCTGTATTGTTGGTCTTCACGATAACGGCCGTCCCCGAAATGTCCGTTCGGATTAATTATTACAGGGCATTTTTTTGCTTTAACAGGCTTATAAACTGTACCGGTTGTATAAACTCCCGGGAGAATCTCCAATGCAACATTTTCGACTGTATAATTTTTATATATACGCTTGTTTGAAATTATGGGTTTCGACAATATTTTTTTTGGCATCGGGTCAAGTCCTACAGCTTTTATTATGCAGGATTTTAATTCCGTCTTCCTTTTTGCCCAGCTTAAAGAGTCAGTGTACAATCCGGTCAGATAATCCAGATACTCTTTCCCGTCTTTTTCAAGCCTTCTGGAGTATTCGAATTCTTTGATTTTATATACTCCTTCAAATTCCTTTACAAATTTCAGATCGAAAGGAGCAAGTACATTTGTCAGACTCTGCTCCAGACTCCATGGCCTCAGGCGCCAATCTGCATAATCAAGCATCTTATCTTTTACCAGATTTTCCGGTATTTTAAGTCTTACATTAAATTGTTTCTGGATTTCGAGTAGCACTTCTTTTAGAGGACGGCTGTATTTATCATCAGATGTCTGACTATTAGTATTGCAAACAATCGCAAACAGCATGACAATGGATAGTAATAATCCTGATTTATAGTTTTTTGGTTTCATACTTACTGCATTTGGATTATACATTTAAATGACAAAATTTTCAGGCCATTGGTAGCTTCCGGGTTTCACTATCAGATAGAAACCGGGAACAGACATAACCTGCATCCTGACTACACCAAGAGCGAATTCCTTTTCAGGATTTAAATTTGTCCAACCTTGTTCTTTAAGTATTGAATAGGCTGTAGCACCCCCCTCGATGAGTAATTCGACTACCGGACATTTTTCCATCAGGATTTTCACAACACTTGACATTCTTTTTTTGAGGATATTCGTGCAATTATCATAGTTATACAATTCACGACTGAATGTAATTATCATCTGACCGTGTTCGTTCCACTTATCAGCCTGAATTTCTGACCATTTGACAAGTTCATCATCATTTATTCCCTTTACCATCAGTTTTTCCGGCATTTCTGATACCATTACACCTTTCTCAGCAGCCCTATTTATAAATTCACGGCTTTCCTGATGAGTACTTCCACAAATTAAAAGGAATCTGCCTTCAAAAGGATTGAATGATAAATTCCTTCTCATCATGTGCAGACCATGTTTTACCTTGAGATATGCACTCAGGAACGCAGCGCTTCCGGCGTATAGACAATTCTCAATAGGTAATGATAAAGCCCTTTTCATATCTGCTTCAGAAGAACAGTCCGGTATAAAAAATCCCTTTTCTTCAACATTTGTATTTTCGGTAAAGATATTAGCGTTCTGATCTAAATTTCTGGACAGAAGCAACTCTTTAACTGATGAATAATGTGCCGGAAAATCAGGGTCATCTTTGAATGATGTAAAATTTATTGGTGTTCCTGAAATTTTATACCTCCCATTTTTAATGCATCTTCCTGACCACGGATTGGATGGCTGAAGGACAATCCGCTCATAACCAAACACTTCCATCAGCTCGTCAATTTCATCAATAACGTAGCCTCTTAAAGCAGAATCAGTCTTTTTAAAAATTTCTGTAATGCCTTTATTTTTAAGATCCTCAGCCAGTTTTCTGTGAATCCTCACGGCTTCAAGATTATTGCTTTGTCTGCTGTCGGTTGCAATGACCTTTACATCAGCATCACCTTCAGGCAACTTATCGATGCCAAAAGCTACCTGAAGTCCAAACCTCAAACAAACACCCGCTACTTCGGCTGCACCTGTTATATCATCAGCAATTA
>CAZCPI010000368.1:0-2078 GCA_964500535.1 uncultured Bacteroidales bacterium | reverse complement strand
TATTTCTTTTTTAATATATCGTTTATATACAAAAACCTTATAAATATGGATTATGCTCGACCAGCGAAGCTTTTCGAGCATCCTTACAAACTGCATAAAGCAAAAAAAACGGCAATACTATAAAAGCATTACCGAATAAAATAAACTATTTGCGCCCTCCACACCTGTGAACTTAAAGGAGTTTAGGCGCAAGGCTGTTAAAACTTCTCCCCAAACTGGGTTTGCTGTTTTTCGACTTCTTCGAGGGCTTTGAGCCTTTCGGCTTCAGTCATTTTGGGGACATACGAGCGCAGGATACTTGAAAAATCAATAACGTCCTTGGCGGGGGTTTCATTATAAATAAGTTTTTGCCCGGATTCAACAGACTCAAAAGTGATTTCGGCAGGTTTCGGAGTATTCTCACCCTGATAAAGCACCCTGGCCCTCACGGTAATCTTACCCGGATTCACCGTAGATCTCACAAGCACAGGCGCAGACCCAAACTCAACAGCACGGGGATTGGCACCATTCAGGATATTGCCGATGATTTCACCCTCACCCTCAACCTCAAAAAGGATGTTATCTTTGGCAAGCCGCCTGACATTACCCTCATCATCAGTAACTTCACAAACCACAACCGCAAAATCCGAACCATCAGCCCGCAAAGCCTGATTCTGATTATCCACAAACAAACGAAGCTTTGAAGACCTCCTCGCAGGCATTTTCTTATAAGAGCAAACCACTTTGCCATCAATGATACCCTCAAAAACAAAACTCGCCTGCTGCCACTTCTTCAAAGTATAAGTATATTGCCTGAGTTTGTAAAAATCAAACACATCCTTGAAAACCACCTGAGGATCAGGCAATCTGCACGAGACCCTGTTTACGGCAGCAATGAAAGTATCGGTTTCATACCTGATAAGACGAACAGAATCACAATTGGTGAAAACCACAATATCAGGATTAGAAAAAGGCGTAAGCTCATGAGCCACAAACAACATCGGACCGGTCTTAGCAACAGGATGCTTGTAATCAGCCCTAACCTGACTCCTGAACATTTCATAAGAATACTTAGGCTGGCGAAAAGCATCAAGCAAACCACCCCAGTATGTGTCGGGATGATAACCACGCTGATGGTCAAAGGGATGCCACAAAGCACCGCCGATAAACTCGTCAGGCGTGTTGCACATCTCATCATAAACCATGGCAAGATGAGTAGCCTGTACGATCTGAGGAATCTCCCCCCAGCTCCGTGAAACACGGTTGGGAGTATTGTGAGCATACCAGTCGTCAACATATTCACCCCATTCCCTGGTGAACATCGGCTGCTTGTAATTTAATTTCAGATCATCGGGGAAACCATAAACAACATCATAATTATCCTTCACACCCGGAGACTTGCCGTCAGCAGCAGAAAAAGTACCATAATAAGGATATTCTTCATGCGTAATTGCCAACGTCTTCAACGAAAAAGACTCAGGAAAAGGAGTTTCATTAAGTATAGGCTCCCACATCATTATGCTGGCATGATTCCTGTCCCTGCGGATGATATTGCGCAAATCCTTGTAACATAATTCAGAAAAGGCTGAATCCTTGTTAAAATACTGCCAGCCTGGTATTGCAACGATAACAAACAAACCCAATTCGTCACAGGCATCCATAAAAGACGGATCCTGAGGATAATGTGCAGTCCTGATAACTCTGCAGCCTGCATCCCTGAGCAGTTTGGCATCTCTACAGTGCTGAGAATTAGGCATAGCATTGCCAACATAAGCAAAATCCTGATGTCTGTTGGCTCCTATCAATTTGTCATATTTCTTACCGTTAAGGAAGAAACCCTGCTTACCCCTGAACTCAATCTTTTTGAGACCAATCCTTGTAATACCACCGTCAAGATTCCTGCCGTCAGCAGACTTCAGGCTGGTTTCGACAGTATAAAGAGAAGGAGTCTCGGGAGACCATAAATCAGGTTTACTGACTTTGATGCTTATTTCTTTTTGAAGAAAACTCTTTGCTGCTATCCTGCAAGGGGTTTTGACAGTCTTTACAATTTTACCGCAAGGGTCTTTTAAAGTTGTTATCAACTGGACTTTACCTGA
>CAZCPI010000367.1:0-2090 GCA_964500535.1 uncultured Bacteroidales bacterium | reverse complement strand
GAGACGCATTGGTAGGTATTGCTCTTTTCCTGTCACATCTTGCTCATAGTGGACTTAAAGTATCTGAGTTAAGGAAAAAGTATCCTGATTACTACATCGATAAGCAAAAAATGCAGTTGACTGGTATGGATGTAGATAAGATTTTGGATGCGGTTATAAAGAAATATTCTGATCAGAAGGTAAATGATATTGACGGTGTAAAAATTGATTTCCCTGATAAATGGGTACAACTCAGAAAATCGAATACTGAACCAATTATCAGGATCTATTCTGAGGCGTCAACAAAAGCAGAAGCGGAGGCTTTGACAGCTGAAATAAAGGATGTTATAATTTCTGTAGCGAAATAAAATCTGTTAAGTTCAACATACAATCTAATAAAAATACAATGGAATCATTTTTTTTGAAATTCTTAGTTTTGTCACTATTTTTTGCGCAGCTAAACACTGTTGAGGCTCAGGGGCTTAAAGGTGCTTTAAATAAAGTGAAAAGTACAGTAGGAGAAGCTGCCAATAAGGTAATTTCATCGACGACTTCTTCAACTACTTCGCCTTCAGAAGGTCCTGCAAAACCTCTTGCTCCTGAAGTTAAAAACTCTGTTTCCCAGTTAAGAGCATATACAGGTTTAACTAAAGCTGCCTTTGAAACGAAAGTAAAAAGTTTAGGTTTCGCTGAAGCTGTAGATGATATTGGACTTGGTGGTACTGTGTATAAATCAAAAAAATCAAGTTATGTCTTATCTGTAATTTATGGTACCCGTAATGGCGAAATGGTCGTTAGAGATATTACAAAAGGATTTATGTCAAAAAAACCTGTTATCTCTGCATTAAAAACCGAATTTCTTGGTTACAGTAAGCAGTGTGCTGATCTTAAGACGAAATTTGATGAAGCTTTTGTAAGACCTAATGACAGAAAAAGCTTAAATAAAGCTAATGCAAAGAATCCGGAAAACAGAGAAGCAAAGTTTATTCCAGCTTTAAATAAATTTGTCAGTGCAAATGAAGATGGAAGTATCTTTGAAAAATATTCAGAACCTGACTATGATTACAGCATCGGTTTAATGTACAGTAAGTTGGGATCTATGTCCCTTTTAACTGTTCGTATTATTGATAAAACCATAGATTCAGGCGGAGAAGTCTGATTTTTCGGTTTCGCCTAAATCATTAGAACATAAAATTAAGTCCAAACTGAACTTTGTAAATTGAATTGCTGACGGGTAATAATTCGGCTGTATATTCAAGTGGAATGTAATCGGCTGCCAGGAAAAGATTGAACATCAGTAGTTTCATGTTTAAGGCAGCACCGATTGCATTATTTTGTCCATGAAGCATGGAATATGTCAGTGCAGCCTGTAGCATACTTCCCGGTTTAAAATTGGCTGAAACCATGAGATCATTATAATTTTTATTATTTGTAAAACCTGTTTGAGAAAGTATGCCGAAAGTTATATGATTGTTCAATAATCCAAGTTCAGCCGCGAGATTGAGTTTTGTTGCAAGTTGGCTTTTATAAGATTCAACATCTTTGGATTCTTCAAAACGAACGAGTTTCTCCAGGCTTTCTTTTAAATCAATTTTGCTGTTCTCTGACGTCTGACCTCCGGTAATGTCAAATTCAGCTCCGTCATAAGTAAAAGAACCATCTGATTTAGCTTTTTGTACACAGTCCTTATTCCAGGTAATAGAGCCCAGATCAACCAGTGATGCAGATAGTTTCAGAAATCTTACAGGTTTAATGGTAAGTCCCAAATCAAAAGATAAACCTGAACCTACTTTGGTCATAGAAGTGAATGCAGAATTGTAATCAGCAGAAGAATTTAAAGAATTATTACTTTGAATGCCATTCAAATAACCATTTTCAGAATATCTCAGCTTAAAATCATCAGGTCCGGAAACCATCAGACAGCCTTTAGATACTATATCCCATTGCGAATCAGATGCTTTTATTGATAAATCATCAAAATTCATTTTTGCATTTACAAGTCCCTGCAGATAATTTACTCCTATACCTATGGAAACCTTTTCACCTACATTGGTTTTAAAGCCTATACCGGTTTTTGAGTAAACCATAGTCTCCAGGTTCAGACTTGACAT
>CAZCPI010000366.1:0-2094 GCA_964500535.1 uncultured Bacteroidales bacterium | reverse complement strand
GTTTTTAATGATACTTTAAAAGTGTGGTCAATTATTGTATTAGGAAAACTAAAAACATCGGAACGGGTATATTTTTCTTGTTTGTTAAGAAAAATATGCGCTGTTTTGTAAAAAGGTTTTTCCTTAAAATCGAGTTTCAAAGTCATCTGCCTTTCTCTTGTTTCTTTGGCTTTTATACCTATTTCCTCTAAGGCAGTATTTAATTCGCTAATGTATTTTGGATTGTATGAGCTATGGTAATACAATTCCTCGCAAATTCGCATTTCATTGTCTAAATCCTCATCGAATTTTCGTTGATATAATGGTTGTTCATCTGAAATTCTAAAGGGGCAATATCTCGCACCTCTGCCAATTAGCTGGGCTTCTGACATTGTTGTATTGCCGGGCTTGCCGTTTTTTGCATCACGGGTATCATATAAACGGACAATATCAAAGAGGTTAAGAACGTCCCAACCTTCATTCAGTTTGTCAACGGCAAATACTGCCCTGTATTCATTGTGTGGGGCTTCGAGCGTGTTGACTGCAATCTGTTTTTCTTCGCTTTCTTCTTTGCTGTTTACCGAAATACATTTGGTGTCAATAAAGTCCTCTTTCAGCTCAGTGATAAGGTTTTCGAGAGTAATGCCGTTTGCATCAAAATACTTAAACACTTTTGAAATAACCTGATTTTCGTCTTTACCTTTTATTTTTTCGAGTGTTTCAGGTTTAAGCTCTTTTATTGATTTAATAAATTCAGCAAAAATGGCTTTACTTTCGGCTATGGTTTTTGATTTTAACAGGATTACAGGTTTTACAATTTTCTTGTTTTTTTCAAATACCTTTCGTCTGTATTGGCTTAAAATTACACCCTGCAAAGCTCTTTCAATTTGCGGAAGGTCTGCCTGTAGTACTTTAACCTCTTTTGAATAACCGTCTTTACGGAATTGTTTTAATGGGTAATCAAAAATTATTTTATCGTGATACTTCTGAGCTATATCAGCATTTGAGAGGTCGGCTGTGGCGGTAAATTCAAGTAAAATATTTTGTTTGTTAGCATTGAAAATGCGATACACTGTGTTTTCCCAGCTTACCACTTCAAATAATTCATCGTTGCTTAGCTGGTTGCCTTTCTTGGTTTCTGCGTTTATATGATGGGCTTCATCAGAAATGAGAACAATTCGTTTTTCTTCAAAATCTTCATACGTTATGCTGTTTTCTCTTGGCGTGTTTAAGCGTGAATGCAAGCCCTGAATGGTTGAAAAAACAATATTGATATTATCCTGATTGGCTGCTTCAAAATTATCTACTTCTTTTATTGCTATTTGTTTATCGCCAATAGAAACGGTATCGGAAAACAGGTATTTGGAGGAAGCAGGATTTAAAAAATTATCTCTGGTCTTTTCAATAATGTTGGTGCTGTTGACAAAAAACAGAAAATTGCGGTAGCCTTTTTCATATAGGTAAATGATAAGCCCTGCCATAATTAAAGTTTTACCGCTGCCTGTAGCCATGTGATAAAGTAATTGCGTAGGGCTATTGTCCTGCTTAGCTTCCCAAAGATGAACAAACCTGCCGAATGCTTCCTGCTGGTATTCACGCTGCCCGAAACCTGCTTTAAGATTATTATTGATAATGGCAGGTGCTTTTTTAATAAAAACATCGGGACCCAAAGCATAAGGGCTTTTTAGGTTATCCAATATCTGATGCAATGTTTGAGTGTCTGCCATATTATTTTAAGCTATAAAATTGACGGTTTAACTTTTTATCATCCTCGGAAATATTGTAATCCTTATCATCAATGCTTGTGTAAGGCACGTACAACAGGTTTTTATCGAGTATTTCTATTAGAAATTTTTGCTGTTCTTCGAGGGTTAAATCATCAAAACCGGAAGCTTTATCATTGATGGATGCAATATTTACATTATAGCTGATAAAAGCCTTTTGCTGCATAGCAGCCCAAATAGATTGTAATTGCTCTTTGGTGCTTGCTTCCTGTATTTTATCAATGTATTCCTGATTAACTTTTGCTAATTCACAATAGATAAATGAACCATCTTGATTTTTATCTATTACCTTATTGATTCTTGGAACTGTTACCTGATTAATATAATCCAT
>CAZCPI010000365.1:0-2106 GCA_964500535.1 uncultured Bacteroidales bacterium | reverse complement strand
GGCTCTTCAGATGATGTAGCCTTTGACAAGTCAATGCCGGAAAAAACCAAAAGTGTGAGATTTTCAGGATATTTTGAGACAATGCTTGGAGAAAAATACAGTCTGACTTTAAACACTACAGTTCCTTCGACAGTTTATGTTAATGGTGAAAAGGTTTTGGAAACCGGTGAAGTTTCCACTCCTGGTAGTTATACGTTTGAATACAAACCTGTATGTTCGCATATGAATAATATTGTCATTGAAGCAAAAGCTGATAAAGACAGTAAAATTTCGCTTGACTGGAGCAGCGACAGAACAGCTAAAGAGCCTGTCCCTGCAGCAAACCTTTACAGTTTTAAAGATTATAATTATCCAAACGCAAACACTGTTGTAAAGGGTTCAAAAAAAAAAGTCCGCTTCAAGACAGATGACAATAAAACCGTTCATATCTCGGAAATGCCTTTTGGCTCTGCGGTAAGAGTGTATTCTATGAATGGTAAGATGCTTAAGACAGCATTCCCTTCAGGTAGTGAAACCGAAATTACGCTCCCGGCAGGTTATTATCTGATATCAGTTTCAAATAATAATTCATTTAATTCTTCTTCTATAGCCATAAAATAAATCGAATCCCCCCGGGACAATCAGCGAAGAGATTCGATTAAGTATAGTAAAGATTATGTGGTAAACCCATTGCAGAGCAGCCGGGTATAATTTACTGTTTAATATACCAGTTATCCCTGTTTAAAAGCTTGCTTTTGATTGCATCTGCATTAGTTTTATGTTTGGCAGCTACCCTGTTTGCAAGATATGAATTGTCATTTCTTCTGATCGCTATACGCATCAGGTCATGGAAGCGGTTTCCCTCAAAAGCGGTCTCAAGGGCAAGTTCATTTACAATAAGATCTTCAACATAAGTCATAGTATCAACACTTGCAGGAATAACATAATGCAAAGTGTCATATTCGAGATTACCACACCCTCTTGCCCTTATGCCTTTATTGTTGTCAAATATCACATCTGAAAAATTCATATAGCCCGGCAACGGATCAGATTTTTCTTTAGCCGGAATAATTTTCGGATTGTTCATATTAATTCTGGTCAGACCGTTTTTGAGTACAGCCATGGCCAGATTTGGTTTTCCCAGTCTGTTGACAGCTTCAGCATATCTTAAGTATAATAATGCTATACGATAAACCATTACCTGCCTGTTTTCTACAGTTGAAGGATTCAATCGCAAGTATTTTATTATGTAATTGTCTTTACCCGGTTTAGCCTCATAGTTCTTGTAATTGTATGCAGATAAATTATTAAATGACCAGGTTGAACCCCACTTCCTTAAATCGCCTAATGTATCGAGAGTAGTCGAATAATAATACATCTGTGAATCCCAGTTATTAACAGATACATCCGATGCCTTTACTTTATAATTGTAAACCAGACTATCCAGATTAAATGTCGTACCAAATTCATTTGATGCAGATAAAACACTAATGCATTCACTGGAACTATTACCAAATATATTCAGCCAGTTTACATCAAAAGAACCTGTAAATGCATTATTTAAAACTGTTCTTGATGATTTGAAGTCATTTAGCACATTGTATTTTTCTCTGAACATAAGATCATGATATTCTGTAGCAGCCTTATCGTACTGCTTTGTCCATAAGTACAAATCTCCAAGCAAGAAACGTATCGGGAAGAAACAGTCACTGACCGATAAAGAATTCAACTGACCGAATTCAGGTTCGGCAATATCTTTCCACGGTTCAAGATCTTCAATAAGTACCGGCGCCAACTGCTCCATATCATATTCAGGAAAATCTTTTTCAGCATCCTCAAGATTCAACAATGGTTGCTCAAAATAAACAGCTTTCTTATAATTGAGTACAATCTGCATATATGTCCATGCTCTGATAGCCTTGGATGCAGCATATACTTTATACATCACTTTTTCGCCACCATTTACGACAGAAGTATCCACATTATTAATTATATAATTGCAATTGTTTATAATCGCGTAATATGTCCTGATCTTATCACCGTATTTGTTGCCTTTAGAAATATCAAAATTATTGATTTCAACCAGATTCTTGTCAGACTTGTCAGTAACATCCATCAGATCTCCGC
>CAZCPI010000364.1:0-2107 GCA_964500535.1 uncultured Bacteroidales bacterium | reverse complement strand
TTGCCAGATATCCGCGATTGGCGGTTTCGTCAATTATCAGAAAATACTCATTGTAAGGAGAGTTGAAAGGCTTGTTAAGAAGATCGGGCAGGAGGTAGGTGTTGTTGGAAATGTTTAATCTTGACACGTAAATATCATAACCACCCATGCCTCCCTTTCGGTCAGAGGCAAAATAAAGAGTAGTTCCGTCCTGCAGGAAAAAAGGATTTTTTTCATTTCCCAGACTGTTAATTGGCTCAGGTAAAATCTCAGGTTTATCCCAGTCGTTTAATAATCTGTGTCTTGCCACGATGTCAAGATCTTTGCCCGGCATGGTATCAGCATAATAAACTCTGTCGTTTCTTTCGGGGAAAAAGGAGTAACCAAGTTTATATTTACTTTCTTTAAACAAGGTTTCGGTTCTGACAAGAGAGCCGGCTTCCTTAGAGAGTTTTACATATTCATATATGTTTTTCCTTGGTACTATTATACTGTCGATGAAACAAACATCTTCAACTCTTTGCATTTTTTCAAGCGATGAAACAGCTGAGTCCTTTAATGCTGCGGCCGTCGTACGTTGATTTTCGCTTAAATCTTTGAAGGAAAGATATTTGTCAAGTAAAGTTATACTTGAATCAGGCAAACCTGTTATAATGTAGTAATCAGCCAGTTGATAATATGCATTTTGCAGATTTTTGCTTTTTGCAAATTCCAGATAGGGCAGGGCGAGTTTTTCTTTGCCTGTTTTCATCAGACAGACTCCATACCACAGGTTAAGGCTTGCATCGTTTGGCCTGTTTTTTAATTGTTTCTGAAAAACGGGCATAGCCTTTTCATAAAACCCTTTAAGGTACCACGACTTGGCTTCAGACAAGCTTTGAGCGTCTGATGCAAGTATATTAAATATCAAAACTATAAGTAGAAAAATCTTTTTCATCCTTTTAGATCTGTAATATTCCCGGGGCACGTTTACCTGGTAATTCTTTGTTAAATAGTTGCTTCGAAATGGAAATTTCTGCTGCGAACAGCATTAAATTCCGGTGCGCGCATTCCCCGCTGCTCTGCTGCGGGGAGATTCAATTTCCATTCTGCATTGTATTTTTTGTTATTTCCGCAAAACCCACTTCAAACAGTGGTGTACCGGCACGCTTAATAATTAATCAATCAAATCAAATCCTGTATAAGGGATCAAAGCTTTTGGAATTTTGATACCTTCAGGGGTCTGGTTGTTTTCGAGTAATGCAGCCACGATCCTTGGCAATGCAAGAGCACTTCCGTTTAATGTATGACAGAGCTGTGGTTTACCTGTGTCTCCTTTGAATCTGCATTTTAGCCTGTTTGCCTGAAAACTCTCGAAGTTTGAAACCGAACTTACTTCAAGCCATCTTTTCTGAGCAGCAGAATAAACTTCAAAATCAAAAGTTAGCGCTGATGTAAAACTCATATCTCCACCGCATAGTCGAAGTATTCTCCATGGAAGCTCAAGTTTATCAACTAATGACTGCACATAGTCAACCATTTCTTTGAGAGATTCATATGAATGATCCGGATGGTCAATCCTGACTATTTCCACTTTATCAAACTGATGAAGTCTGTTAAGACCCCTTACATCTTTACCGTATGATCCGGCTTCTCTGCGGAAACATGCAGAATATGCTGTATTTTTAATGGGCAGATCCTTTTCATTAAGGATAACATCTCTGTAAATATTGGTTACAGGTACTTCTGCAGTAGGAATTAAATAAAAATCATCCAATGTTGCATGATACATCTGTCCTTCTTTGTCAGGAAGCTGACCAGTGCCGTAACCTGAAGCTGCATTTACAACATACGGCGGCTGGATTTCGGTATAACCTGCATCACGTGCATTATCCAGAAAGAAATTGATCAGCGCTCTCTGAAGTCTTGCGCCTTTGCCTTTATACACGGGGAAACCTGACCCTGTAATCTTAACTCCAAGCTCAAAATCAATCAGGTCGTATTTTTTAGCAAGATCCCAGTGTGGTACAGCATCTTCAGCTAATTCAGGTACTTTGCCACCGGTTCTTTCAATCAAATTGTCTTCTGCATGTTTGCCTTCCGGAACACTTTCATGAGGCATATTTGGTAACTGGACAAGTAAATCTGA
>CAZCPI010000363.1:0-2112 GCA_964500535.1 uncultured Bacteroidales bacterium | reverse complement strand
TGCTGACAAATTATTCAGGTACTGACCCTGAAGTTGGTTATGGTAGTTACGGTATATCTACCGATAATGCCCAGACTCCCCGCTCAAAATCATTTACAGCAGGTATAACCGCTTCATTTTAATCTGAAAAATAAGAAATAAGATATGAAAAAGTCAATTAAAAATATTGCATTGTCTTTAGGTGTAATTTTCGGATTTGGTTCCTGCAGCGATTTTTTTGATGTTCTGCCGTTGAACGATATTGTTCTGGAAAGTTTTTATACTGAGGAAAATGACATATCAAGTGTGCTGAATTCCTGTTATGCGGGTTTGGAAAGCGCTGATTGTATTAGTCGTATGGCTATATACGGGGAAATTCGTTCTGATAATATTTCAGCCGGTTCAGGTACACAAAATGAAGAAACTGAGATATTAAAAGAAAATATCCAGACAACAACAAAGTATGCAAACTGGGCTTGTTTTTATACGGTAATAAATCGATGTAATACTGTAATGTATTATGCTCCGATCGTTAATCAGAAGGATCCGAATTATACGATTTCCGAAATGAGATCAAATATTGCTGAAGCAAAAGCGATAAGGGCTTTATGTTATTTCTATCTGGTAAGAGCTTTCAGAGATGTACCATTTGTTACAGAACCTTCGATTGATGATAATCAGGATTTTGTAGTACCGGCAACATCTGAAAGTGAAATAATAAATTTTCTTGTAGCTGATCTTGAAACTATTAAGGAAGACGCGATGAGGAAATTTCCTGATGAAAAAACAACAACCACACGTTTTACAAGAAATGGTATTTATGCCTTGTTAGCTGATATGTATTTATGGAAAGGAGATTATTCCAATTGTATCAAATATTGTGATAAAATTATGGATAATAAAAAAGCACAGTATATTGAATTATTTACTTTAAATGGTAATAATATTGATATTGAACTTTTCCATGATTATCCTTTGATTTCAGAGCATCAGTCAACAGGTAGTGCAACATCCGGAAATGCAGCAACAAAAATTTTTGGTGAAAAATATTCCTTTGAAAGCTTATTTGAATTGAATTTTGAACAGGATCAACCTGTACAAAACACTTTTATTAATAATTATTATGGTGGTTCAAGCAGTACAAGTGGTTATTTTAGTGCAACACCATTTCTTGTTGAAAATGTTGCAACCGGTGCAAATAAAGTATTTAAAAATACTGATTGCAGATATCTTGCGTATTCTGCAAAAAACGGGACCATGTATTCTATAAGGAAATATGTAAATGCTATGGTTCAGTTTAATACTCCATATTCTACTAATACTACTGATCCTGTTGTGTCATCCAGCTCAAGACAAGGTAATTATGCTAACTGGATAATATACAGACTAACTGATATTATGTTAATGAAGGCTGAGGCTGAAATTCAGTTAGGCAAATCAAAATTAAAAGACGGAGATGATACTAAAGTTGTGATGGATCCTTATTATCAGTCTGCTTTTAAATTGGTTTCAGCTGTATATGGAAGAGCAAACAACTATACAAAACTTACATCAGATACCTTAAAATTCGGTGATTATTCAGGTTCTGTAACTAACATGGAAGCCCTGGTACTTATTGAACGTCAGAGAGAGCTGATGTTTGAAGGTAAGAGATGGTTTGACTTGTTAAGAATGGCAAGAAGGGAAGGAAATAATGACAAACTTATCGAACATGTCATTAAGAAACAAAAATCAAATACAAGTGCTATTAAAATAAAACTGTCTTCTATGGATGGTTTATACTGGCCATACAGTGAAAACGAATTAAAGATAAATACTAAGTTGGTACAAAATCCTGCTTACAACACAGATAAGTTAACAACAAAATCAGAATAATAATAGTACTATGAATAAAATAGTTAAAACGATAAAACTCCCTGTTTTGCTACTGATACTTGTAATGAGTCAGTTAGCCTGGGTGAGTTGTGTTGACAATGATCCTACTGTAGATAGTTACTATACCTTCACAGGTGAAACAGTTGCGGATTATTTGAAGAAACGCGAAGATAAATACAGTGATTATGTTAAAATACTTGACAGAGCTCATCTTTTTGATTTGTTGTCAACTTATGGTGAATACACTTGTTTTGCACC
>CAZCPI010000362.1:0-2115 GCA_964500535.1 uncultured Bacteroidales bacterium | reverse complement strand
GGTGGAATAGCCTGGTTTGCTGCCATCTTTCACTTGATTATTCACACGTTGGTTAAATCCGGCATTTTTTATCAGATTGGACAAATTATCCGTTTTTACAAAACCAAGAAAGTATATTACCTTGGAAGCTATTTTTCAGTTAATGCTATTGGAGCTGTTGTCATTCTTCTTGCCTTTATCATGTTGTCAGGGATACCCCCTTCAGGCTTTTTCTTTTCAGAATTCATGCTCTTCAGCGCTATGTTCAAGGGGAATTATATTGTTATTGCCATAATTGTGATGCTATTACTATGCTTTATTATCTATACGATTGCCAAATACTTTTTTAAAATTCTATTCGGAAATATTAATCCCGATCTATTGGAAAAAGGTGAAAAAATCAGCAAATGGGAAACTATTCCGCAGTTGATTCTTTTACTGGGAGCACTTTACATTAGCATTGCCCCGCCGCCTTTCCTGTCAGAACTGATTCGGGATGCCTTAATAACCCTACCTAAGTAATACCGACATGAACTTCATAAGCATTGAAAATAATAACACGATTCCTTTGCAGCAAATCCCTCTTGTGCACTACGATATTTTTTATCAGGAGGTTTCAGAATTGTTAGAAAATCCAAATTGCCATTGTGTTGCCTATTATGCCTTTCCTGAAAATAAAGAAATATTACGCTTTATCTGTTGTATTGCCGATGATGTCACACATAAAATTTTAGTAACTTCTTTTGCTAAAAATCTTGATGATAAATCTTCCCTGAAATCCTTAACACCTGCTGTTACTTCAATGCAAATTTTTGAAAGAGAAATATATGAAAAGTATGGCGTTGAGTTTTTAAACCACCCTTGGCTGAAACCTTTGAGATATCCGTTTGACAGGTATAATAAAGATTCTCAAATTGCCAATTATCCTTTCTTTAAAATGAATAGTCATGAGTTGCATGAAGTGGGTGTCGGTCCTATTCATGCGGGTATCATTGAACCGGGACATTTTCGTTTTATCTGTAATGGGGAGAAAGTTCTGCATCTTGAGATTGAGCTTGGCTTCCAACACCGCGGAATTGAACAGATGATGCTGCAAAAGGATAAACTTCTTCAGCAGACAATGCTTGCCGAAAGTATTGCCGGTGATACTGTTATCAGCCATAGTACTGCTTTTGTCCAGCTTATGGAAGCTCTGAATGGTATTGAAATCAGTGAAAATACTAAGCTATCCAGAACGATTGCTGCAGAAATGGAGAGAATTGCAATTCATACTTCCGACTTATCTGCTTTGTGTACTGATGTGGCCTTTCAACTTGGAAGTGCTGTTCTTCAGGGTCTCCGTACCATTATTATCAATACTTTTCTTATTTGGTGCGGCAATCGTTTCGGACGGAAATTGATTAGATGCGGAAAAGAGCCTTATCCTTTAAATCAGGAACTGATTGCCAAAATAAATAGTAATCTCGATCTTTTTGAAAAACAATATGTTGAAGTTGCTAACAAGATGTTTGATATGCCCAGTGTGCTTGCTCGTTTTGAACGAATAGGGATTGTTACTGAACAACAGAGCCGTCTGATCGGTGTTGTGGGTATGGCTGCCCGTTCAGCCGGAATCAACCGCGATATACGCTCTTCTCATGGTTATGCATGGTATCCCAATATTGATCATCTCCCCATTACCATTGAAAGTGGTGATGTGAAAGCAAGAGCCAGACTGCGTGATTTGGAAATTTGTCAGTCACTTAATTATATCCGCCAAATGCTTGCAAGATATGATACAAATGCAAGTCAGGCAACTGACTTTTTTGCCTCAAAAAGTGCTCCTGATAGCTTCGCTATTTCTCTGACGGAAGGATGGAGGGGAGAAATTTGCCATTGTGCAGTGACGAATGCCGACGGGTCCCTTAAAAACTATAAAGTGAAAGATGCCTCTATGCACAACTGGATGGCTTTGGCGCTGGCGGTTCGTAATAATGATATATCCGATTTTCCGGTTTGCAATAAAAGTTTCAATTTGTCTTATTGCGGCAATGACCTATAAAACAATGCAACTATGATACGTACCATTAACATCATAAAACATCAGGGAAAGCAATACATTAAGGATTTGCAGCATGTCAATTTACCCGAACAGCA
>CAZCPI010000361.1:294-2119 GCA_964500535.1 uncultured Bacteroidales bacterium | reverse complement strand
CAGCATGGGATGCGCGGTGGCGGGGTTATCGGTAGCTCCGGCGTTATCCGGCAAATCTTTTTCGCGGAGCGCGGCGGGCTTGCCAACATCGTGCAAAAGCGCGGTCATGCGTAATAGCGGGGTGGGCAGCACACAGGCGCAGCAGTGAAAATTATGCTCCAGCACGGTGTAGGCGTGATGGCGCGGTCGCTGATGAATGCCTTGCCCCTCTAATAGCTCCGGCAAGAGATAGGGCAGGCAACCGATGGATTCCAACAACCGTAAACCGCGAAGGACCGGTGAAGCCTCGTTAACGGGAAGGGCAGGCGGCAGATCGGCAATCGCAGGAAGACGGTCGCCGGAAAATACATGGGGGAAAGCGTTGATACCGTACCGGGCGGGATAGCGCGCATCGGACAAAAGAATCTTTATCAACTCCTCGCGCTTGCGCTCCCACGCGATACCGGCAAGCAACGGCGCACAGGCTTTTGCGGCGGCAAGGGTCATAGGGTCAACGGTCAGGTTCAGCTCCACCGCAAAGCGGATAAGGCGCAGCACCCGTAACCCGTCGTCGCGAAGGATCGACATCGGGTCGGGAGAGGTGGCGCGAAGCACGCCCGCCTTTAAATCCTTTAAACCGCCGGTGGGGTCGGTAAGCTTTCCCGAAAGGATATCGTAGTACAGCGCGTTTACCGTAAAATCCCGGCGAAACGCATCCTCGGTAAGGGTTGCGCCAAGGGTCACGGAAAGTGGCCGGTGCACGCCGCCGGGGGCATATTCCTCCGCGCCGCGAAAGGTGGTGTGTTCAAAGACCGCGCCCTCTAAGTGCAGCTCCAGCGTGCCGAACTTCAACGCCTTTTCTACACAGTGCACGCCGTGCTCTTGGCATATGGCAAGCACGGCTTCCGGGGTTGCGGCGGAGCAAATATCCATATCCGACAGGGGAAGCCCCAATAAACTGTTTCGGGGCAGGCCGCCAACGGCGTAGAGCACATGGCCCGCATCAAAAAAGATGCGGGCCAGTTTTTCTAATGGAGTTGGAATGGGGATGTCGTTCACGCGTCGGTCTCCTTTTCGGGTGCAACGGTAAGATCGTTCTGCACGTCAGGCGCGTCTGCGTCCACGGCGGGAACGGCCTCGGCCTCCGGATCGTCCGTTTCCTCGTAATGCGGCGCAAGGGCAATGGAGGTAACAGAGTCTCCCTCGGCGGGGCGCATCAGTATCACGCCCTGCGTACTGCGGCTGTTGGTAACGGAGATCTGGGAAACAGGCATGCGTATCACCATGCCGTTGTAGCAAATCAAGAGCAAGTCCTCCGTGCCGTCCACGATGGCAAGGCTATTGAGCTTGCCGGTCTTTTCTGTGATGTTCATGGCAATAATGCCCTTACCGCCGCGACCCTGCTCGCGGTAAGAGGACTCAGGCGTGCGCTTGCCCATGCCGTTTTCGGTAACGGTCAACACGTCGCAGCCGGGGATCACCTTTGCCATGCCGATCACGAAGTCGCCCTCGTCCAGCCGAATGGAGCGCACGCCGGTTGCCGTGCGTCCCATGGCACGAACGTTGCCCTCATGGAAGCGGATGCACTTGCCCTCATGGGTAGCTAGGATAAAGCTGTCATCGCCAAGCGAGGGCGCAACGCCGATCAGCTCGTCACCATCCTTCAGGTTCACGGCGATGAGGCCGGACTTACGGATGTTGTTGAAATCGGATAGCGCGGTCTTTTTAATAACGCCAAAGCGCGTTGCCATCACCAAGTATTCGCCCTCCAGCTCGGCTGGCAGCGGGAACACGGCGGTAATACGCTCGCCCGGCGCCAATTGCAGCAGGTTTACGATCGCCGTAC
>CAZCPI010000361.1:0-284 GCA_964500535.1 uncultured Bacteroidales bacterium | reverse complement strand
TGGTAAAGAACATGATGTTGGCGTGGGTGGAGGCGGTTAATAAATTCACCACAAAGTCCTCATCCCTTGTGCCTTGGCCTATCACGCCTTTACCGCCGCGGTTTTGCGAGCGGTAGGTATCCATGGGCAGACGCTTTACATAGCCCATGTAGGTCAAGGTTACGCACATCTCCTCTTCCTGGATGATGTCGTCTAAATCGATATCGTCCACCATGTGACCGATCTCTGTGCGGCGCGCGTCGGCATACTTGTCGCGGATGGTGCAAAGCTCGGTTTTGATGATG
>CAZCPI010000360.1:0-2119 GCA_964500535.1 uncultured Bacteroidales bacterium | reverse complement strand
ATTACATGATGATGCTCTTCATATCTTTCCTTTATGTTTTTGAGAATCTGCAGAGTATCTTCAGGAGACGTTGGTTCGACAATTATTTTCTGAAATCTTCTTTCAAGAGCTCCGTCTTTTTCAATACTTTTCCTGTATTCATCCAGAGTAGTGGCTCCGATACACTGTATTTGACCCCTAGAGAGGGCTGGCTTAAGCATATTTGCCGCATCCATAGATCCACTTGCATTTCCTGCGCCAACAATTGTATGAATCTCATCAATAAACAGAATAATATCAGGATTTTGTTGAAGTTCATTCAGAATAGCTTTCACTCTTTCCTCAAACTGTCCTCTGTATTTTGTACCGGCAACCATTGATGCAAGGTCGAGCGATATTATCCTTTTGTCAAACAATACTCTCGAAACTTTTCTGCTGACAATTCTTGAGGCAAGACCTTCTACAATAGCAGATTTACCAACTCCGGGTTCACCTATGAGCACAGGATTGTTTTTTTTGCGTCTGCTTAAAATCTGGGCCAAACGCATGATTTCTACATCGCGACCTACAACAGGATCTAATCTGCCTTCAAATGCAGCTTTAGTTATATCATCTCCAAAATTATCAAGAGCAGGTGTGTCAGTACCACTTTTTGTACGAGTTTGCTGTTTTTGCTGACCAGATTGATTGTTAGCTCCATTATTGGCTCCTCCGGGTATCATATCGTCATCAGAATCATCTTCGGTGAAACCTGAACCATTAAATGGTCTGATATCAGAAATCACAGAACCAACTATAGAATCCTGTAATTTCAACCAGTCAAGTCCCTCCTGATTAAGTATTTCTGATGCCAGGTTATTGTTTTCCTTCAATATAGCCAATAAAAGATGTTCTGTATCAATTATTTCGCTTTTAAATCCTCTGGATTCCAAAGATCTGGCTTCTAAAAAAACCATTTTAAGAACACGTTCAGCAGATTTAGTTAAAGGTCTGTCCGGAGTTTCGACTTCATTGTTACTCTTTGAAACACTGGATTCAATCTTATTTTTTAATTTCTGAACATCAATTTGTAATTTGGACAACTGAATGTAGGCCTTGCTGTCTTTCTCCCTGAGAATTCCCAATAGAAAATGCTCAGGAGCTATATATTCATTCCCTAACCTCTGGGCTTCTTCACGGCTGTAGCCAATGACATCCCTTACATCCTGGGAAAATTTTGTTGCATCCATAATATATTATAAAAACCTATTGAATACTAAAATATTTTCAAATATAGAGTATTTGTACTCATTTTCAAATTAACTGTACAAATACTTTGCCAAACGACAATTTGTCAGAAAAATATCGCTCTAAGGCATTATAAAGGCAAATAATTTTGATATTTTGAGTTTGTCTTATCAGGTATTTTCTGTAAATTAGCGTGCTTTTTTAAAAAATACTTCAGTAAAATAAATTTTTTTTAAATGATTGACCAAGACCGTATTATAAGAATAAACATTGAAGAGGAAATGAAATCCTCTTACATTGATTATTCGATGTCCGTAATTGTTTCAAGGGCACTGCCTGATGTCAGGGATGGACTAAAACCTGTCCACAGACGCGTTTTATTTGGAATGAATGAATTAGGCAACAATTCGGATAAACCTTACAAGAAATCAGCCAGGATCGTCGGTGACGTTCTTGGTAAATATCATCCTCACGGAGATTCATCTGTCTATTTTGCCATGGTCCGTTTGGCTCAGGAATGGAACATTCGTTATCCTATGGTAGATGGACAGGGTAACTTTGGTTCGGTTGACGGAGATTCGCCTGCAGCTATGCGTTATACAGAGTGCCGGCTACGTAAAATTGCAGAAGAGATGTTGACAGACATTGATAAAAATACTGTCAATATGCAACCTAATTTTGATGAAACTCTGAGCGAGCCTACTGTATTACCATCCAGAATACCTAACCTTTTAGTTAACGGTGCATCAGGTATTGCTGTCGGTATGGCTACTAACATGGCTCCACATAACTTATCTGAGGTTATAGACGGATTGATAGCATATATTGATAATAACGATATTGATATTCCGGAACTGATGAAATATGTTTTGGCACCTGATTTTCCAACAGGAGGTTTCATCTACGGTTATTC
>CAZCPI010000359.1:0-2124 GCA_964500535.1 uncultured Bacteroidales bacterium | reverse complement strand
CTGATAACAGGTATTCAATCTTTGAAGCATATAATGAGGGTATCAGGAAAAGTACAAAGCCTTATCTGGTATTTGTTCATGATGATGTGAAGTTTAAATCTGTAGGCTGGGGTCAGAAATTAATCAGTCATCTTGAAACCCCTGGCGCAGGCATCTGCGGGCTTGCAGGCAGAGATTATCTGACTATGGTTCCGGCTTTTCCAACAAATAAGCTCTCTGCTTCAAATATTATACAGTCAGACAAGACAGGCAGGAAACCTGAAAAGCACAGGTTGATCCCCGCTGATAATAAGGAAGTAAGGCGTCAGGTGGTTTTTCTTGACGGTGTTATGCTTTGTATGAAAAAGGAGCTTGCTGAAAAGATCAGTTTCGATGAATCTATCGGTGGGTTTCACGGATATGATTATGATATCTGTATGCAGGCATTTGCTACAGGTTATGACAATTATGTGATGTATGACATAATGCTGGAGCATTTTTCGAGAGGCAATCTTGACAAGGTTTATCTTGAAAATCTGATTAAGGTTTTTAAGAAGTGGCATTATAATTTGCCGATGATTGCCAGGGATGTCAAAGACAAGTATTCAAAAAAAATGAAACGTCTGACTTTGACTTCGCTTAGAAAACTGCCCGGAAGAATGATCAGAAGAGGATTTTCTTTTGAGGAGGTTTATCATGAATCTGTCTGGTTTACTTTAAATACAGGTCATAATTTCACTTTCGCTTTATTTTTTGCAATAAAAATCATGTTTTTTTTCAGGAAGGTATTTCATGTATAAAATCAATATAATTACTCCGTTTAAAGATTCAATTGATACTACTTTGGTAACAATCGACAGCATAATGCAATCTTCAGCCGAAGTAAATGCCGGCTACACAATTTATAACGATTTCAGTAGTGATGAAACCACAAAAACGCTTCAGGAAGAGTCTGAAAAGAGTGGTTTCAACATTGTAAATCTTAAGGATATTACTGATCATCCTTCGCCAAATTATCTGCTGATTTTGCAGAAAGCGCAGGCTCATGCAATAGAGAACGGCTCACATCTGATAATAGTAGAATCTGATGTGGTGGTAGGGGAAAAAACATTTTCGGATATGCTTGATTGCTGCAGACTTCATGAAGATGCAGGTATGATTGCCGCAGTAACTGTAGATACTGAGGGTAAAATAAACTTCCCGTATCTCTATGCGGAGAAATTTAAGTCAGGTACCATTAATACCAAAAAGAGACTCAGTTTTTGCTGTACTCTGCTTACCAACAAGTATCTGAATAGTTTTGACTTTAAGCTGCTTGATCCTGATAAAGCCTGGTTTGATGTTACGATTTCTCACAAATCGACAGAGCTGGGTTTTAGCAATTATCTGCTGACTTCAAGTCCGGTGCTTCATAAACCTCACAGCAGCCGCCCCTGGAAGCAACTCAAATACACGAATCCGCTAAAGTATTACTTCCTCAAATACACCAAAAAGCGTGATAAAATCTAAAACTCGGCCATGTGTTTTCAGGTTGCATTGCTTTTATTTCTTTATGGCCTGTTAAAAAGCGAAACAATAGTATTTGGTCCGGCACAAAATTTAAAAAGGGCGCCTCAGATTTCTGATGCACCCTCTTCAGTTTAATATCTCCGCCTTAAGCAGCGGAGATCCTCCATTAATTTATTTAAAAAGTACTTTTTCGGTTTTAATTGTGCCGTCCGACATATGCTTACGGAGTATGTAAAATCCTTTGAGATTGTTACCTCTGTTATTGACTTTAATACCTGAGATCGTGTAATACTCTGTTGATAAAACTTCTGCTTCATTAATCGAAACGTTTTCAACAGGTGCCGGTATCGAAGTAGAACCAGTGAATGTTATGTTATCCATATAAAAGTCATAACCACCGGCAGCCAAACCCCATACTATCTGTGTTGATCCTGCAGTAAACGGATTTGAAGAATCACTGGTTGTAGTGGCATTTTTCCATGTTATGCTGTCAGTTGAATAATCAAATTTCAATGTAACAGGTGCAGTTCCGGATGTCGTTGCACGAAGCCAGATTGGATTACCTACAGCAGGAGATATTGCGACCGTACCTGTGGCAAGTCTGTCTAAGGAGCTGTTTGAATTCATTGGTTTATA
>CAZCPI010000358.1:0-2151 GCA_964500535.1 uncultured Bacteroidales bacterium | reverse complement strand
GGTGCCGTTAAGAGTGGTGGAAGAGCTAAAGAATTTGAAGTAGCCATAATGTGGCTTCAGGATGCCGGATTGATATATAAAGTAAATCGTGTTTCAAATGCTTCGATACCATTAGGTGGATTTGAAGATTTCAACGCATTTAAGCTGTTTTTGGTTGATATTGGATTGCTTGGTGCGATGTCAGGATTGGATGCTAAGACTTTAATAGATGGCAACGAAATTTTCAGACAATACAAAGGGGCACTTACTGAACAATACGTACTTCAACAATTCAAATCGATTGATGATTTGGCGGTTTTTTACTGGACACCTGAAGAAGGTATAGCTGAGATTGATTTTCTTATTCAGATATCAGGTTTAGTTATCCCAATAGAGGTTAAGGCAAATGAGAATCTGAAGGCAAAATCTTTGCGTAGTTTCCGTGATAAGTACAAACCTAAGGTATCTGTACGTGCTTCAATGTCTGATTACAGAGAGGAACCCACAATGACAAACATTCCGCTTTATGCAATAGGTCAATTAAATGAAATTATAACGGAGCTTACCGGGAATTAATCTTATGACTGAAAAACTAAAAAATTTTGAAACCATTGGCTGTTGTGGTATAGATTGCGGGTTGTGCCCAAGGTTCTATACCAGTGGAGATTCCGTTTGTCCGGGATGTGGCGGTTTCAACTTTAAGGAAAAGCATCCTTCTTGTGGTTTCATTACTTGCTGCGTTATAAAAAGAGGCCTTGAAGTTTGTTCTGACTGCCAGGATTATCCATGCAAAAGATTTGATGCCGAAAAAAACGGATTTGATTCGTTCGTGACTCATAAAAAGGTTTTTGTGAATCTTGACTGCATTAAATCGTACGGGATAGGGCAATTCATTAAAGCTCAAAAAGAGCGAATAGAAATCCTTGAAGATCTTCTGACAAACTTTGATGACGGACGCGCAAAAAGTTTTTATTGCTTGAGTTGTGCCTTATTACCGGTTGATAAACTACGTGAAGTTCAATCGTTTGCTCATAATTTAAGTGAAACAACCTCAATCAAAGACAAAACCAAACTGCTCAGAAATCAACTGACCGAACACGCTACCTCTCTGGAAATCGAACTCAAACTCAACAATAAATGATGAGTATGAAACCCTGGATACTTCAAAGGTTATAACTCCAAAATGAGAAAATCTTTCAGATTCATATATTGAATCCCTTTATAATCATTTCCAATAATTATATCGGCAAGAGTTATCACATACTTAGGATAGTTATCTTCGACCTGCATTAAATTACCGAATTCTCTTTTACGGGTTTCCTCCTGCATTGCAGTCAAAGCAACCTGAATGTAAATTTTCTTTCCTTCTTTTTCTGCCATGAAATCAATCTCTTTATCTCCCAATTTCCCGACATAAACTGTAAAACCGTTTTGTCTCAAGAATAAATAGACTGCATTTTCCATTAATTTATGAATATCATCAGAAGCATTGAAACCTCTGATCGAATTCCGTAAACCCAGGTCCTCGAAATAATACTTTTCTCCAATCTCAAATATTTTAAGACCTGATATTTCTGCTCTCGATACTTTATGTACAAAGAATGCATTTGTTAATGCCTTGAGATAGTTAATTATTATCTGAGGAGACATTTCTATTTTCTGTGACTTAAGATATTTACTGATGTTCGACCCGGAAAACACATTTCCAACATTGTCTGCAAGGTAAAGTATCAGATTTTCCAGAAAAGATACATTTCTGATTTTTTCTCTGGCTACAACGTCTTTAAGTAATATTGTAGAATAAACGTTAAGTAGATATTCAAAAGAGTGAGGTATTGATAGTTCAAGATTTGTAAGAAATGGTAATCCCCCTAAAGTCAGATATTTTACTATTGAATCCTGATTATTTTCAAGTTTGTGAAACTCTAAGAACTCCTTATAACTCAATGAACTTATTTCTATCTCAATTGATCTTCCCGAAAGGGTGGTGGCCAACTCTCCTGATAAAAGGTCAGCGTTGCTACCTGTACAATAAATATCACATTTTTTTTCTACGAGTAAGCTTCTTAAAGTATCTTGAAAAGAATGGATTTCCTGTACTGCATCTATGAACAAAGAAGTCAAATGGTGTTTTTGAAGAAGGTGTTCGTGAAGGTGGTTGTGTAATTTTGA
>CAZCPI010000357.1:0-2166 GCA_964500535.1 uncultured Bacteroidales bacterium | reverse complement strand
ACAGAGAGTTTCTTTCAAGAAACAGCACTGGCAGACCTGAATCGGATCGTCGTACAGGTAGTATCGGCTCAAGAGCTGGCGGAGGTTCATCTGTAGCAAACAGAAGCGGCGGTTATTATAATGGTACAAGATCAACCACCAGACCCGGCAATGAAGTTGCCGGCAGGAATTCGGGGAATTCTTCACGCGTTTCTTCCGGGGAATATACTCGTTCAGGGGATGTTTCGGGTCGTTCCGGTCGTCAGAGTGTTAATAATAGCAATGCCGGAACAAGATCATCTTCATCCGGTTCAAGATATGGTACAAGTTCAGGTTATGGTTCTTCGACAAGATCAACTTCAACTTCAACTACCAGATCATATAATGGTAGCTCTGTAAGAAGTTCGGGTAATACATCCGGAAATAATTATTCAGGCACCAGATCTTCTTCAGGCGGAAGCTCTACTGTAAGGTCATATTCAGGCAACAACAACTCTGCTGTAAGATCTTCAGGCGATAATTCTTCAAGAATAAATTATCAAAGCACAAGTAGTGGTACCGGTTCAAGTACCAGAGCTACAGAAAGTTCAGTTTCAACTAGAAGCAGTTCATCAGGTTCATCCTACAGATCAAGCTCCTCAAGCACTTATACGCCTAGTTCAAGTTCTTCAAGCAACTATACACCTAGTTCAAGTTCAAGTTCAAGCTCAAGTTATTCAGGTGGTTCTTCTTCCTATAGTGGAGGTAGTAGCAGCGGTGGCGGGCATTCATCTTCAGGCGGTGGCGGTGGAGGTGGCCGCAGATAAACAAAATTTGATTATCGGATTTGTTTTGCAAATAAGGACTTTTTGAACACAAAATATAATATTACAAGTATGAAAAAATATATATTGACATCTGCCTTGGCTCTTTTATCAGTTACTTTGATTTATGCTCAGCGTGAGTATGATGCGTTGAGATATTCTCAATCTGATATTACGGGTAGTGCAAGGTATGTGGGTATGGCCGGTGCCTTTGGTGCATTGGGCGGTGATATGTCTTCGTTAAGTATAAACCCTGCCGGTATTGCTGTTTACAGAAGTTCTGAGCTTGCCTTTACTCCGGTTTTTACTAATGCAAGAACGTCGTCGGATTTTGATGGTGTTACATCAAATGATTCCAAACTTAAATTGCAGATGAACAATTTTGGTTATGTCGGATCATTCAGAACAGGGGAGAAGGCCAATATTTCTAATTTTAATTTTGGCATTTCATACAATAAGCTTAAAGATTACAGCCGGAATGTTTCAATAGTAGGTAAAAACAGATCTGCTTCATTACTTGACAATATTTGTTCAGGGATTGCAACTAATACTTCTGAAAATAATCTTTCCGGTTTAGGTTGGATGGCATATCAGACTTATCTGATTAATCCTGAGAGTAACGGGACATATTCTTCTGTGCTTTATCCTAATGAAAAAATGAATTCAAGCATGTACCTTGATGAAAAAGGTGAAATCAATGAATGGAGTTTTACTCTTGGTGCTAACTGGGCTCATTTCCTTTATATCGGTGCTTCTGTCAATTTCCTTGACATGAATTATGAATTAATGTCTGTTTACAGGGAAGAATCTTTGGATCAGCTTTTTAATTATGATCTCAGAAATGTTTTGATTACTGACGGTGGTGGTATCAATGCAAAAATCGGAGCCATATTGAGACCTATTCCTAATCTGAGATTTGGTTTCGCTATTCACACACCTACATATTATTCTCTTACTGATACTTATGGTTCTTCTATGTCTTCCAAAGGTGTTTCAGGTGGCGGATACGATGATCATAGTGCTCAGATTGAAGAAGATCATTCAGATTATCAGTTGATTACTCCCGGCAAGTTAATGTACAGTGCTGCATATCAGATTGGTAAAAAAGCTATCATCAGTATGGATATTGATGTTATAGACTATCGTGAAACTAAACTTAAAAATGAATATGGTGTACCCTGGGATGATACAAATTCTGATATGCAAAAGCATTTCCGTTCGACTTCCAATATCAGATTGGGTGGAGAGTATCGTCTTAATGAAAATATCAGCCTGAGAGCTGGTACTGCATGGTATAGTTCTGCGAACAGGTCGGATAATTCAACGCGTAATGTTGAAGTTATTACTGCTGGAACTACTCCAAACTATTCATTTGACAAAGGTT
>CAZCPI010000356.1:0-2169 GCA_964500535.1 uncultured Bacteroidales bacterium | reverse complement strand
CGGATCTGCTTTCTGACAAATTCACTCAAATTTGAATTATTGTTTTCTGCCATGGTGTATATTACTATTCTTTAATTTCAACAACGAATGGTGGTTGTGTCGATTCTTCAAGTTCAAGATCTTTATCCTGTACAAGTTTTCTGACATTGGATTGTCTGCTTTCACGCATCAATAAAGATGATTGCGTAAGAGCTTCGTATTTAACGTCAGTCAACTCTACATTAAGCTCATCTATCTCATTCAAACACATTATCACTTTATAATGATTGCCTATGTAAAACAATACTCCGGCAACAATAATAATAATCATCTTAAAGTTTCTGGCGATAAAACCTTTTGTCAGAATGGTTCCGTCAAAAACATCTTTCAGAAAAGTCCCGTAAGACTTTCCTTTTTTCTCTTTATTATTTTCAACTTTAGCAGTTTCTTCCATGACTCATTTTTTTTCAGCAATCCTGAGTTTTGCACTTCTGGATCTCGGATTATTTGTAAGTTCAGTCGCATCTGGTACTATCACCTTATTGTTTATTAACTTAAAAGGAGTAAGGAAATTCCCATAGAAGTCCTGTTCTACTCTGCCTTCGGTATTGCCTGATTTCAGGAAATTTTTTACCAACCGGTCCTCAAGAGAATGATATGTCATTACTACTATTCTTCCTCCCGGTTTCAACACTTGTAAGGACTGTTTCAACAACTCTTCCAGGGCAACCATCTCCTGATTAACCTCGATTCTCAATGCCTGAAAAACTTTTGCCAGCTCCTTTTTTTCTTTGTCGCGGATAAAAAAAGATTTAATAACTTCGAGTAAAGATGAAATCTTATCGTATTTGATTTCTGTTCTTTTTTTAACGATTGCTTTGGCTATTGCCCTGGACTCTCTTAATTCCCCGTATTTGTAAAACACGTCAGCAAGTTTTTGCTCAGAATAAGTATTCAGTATTTCAGCGGCTGATAATGAAGCGTTTTTATTCATCCTCATATCAAGGGTTTCATCTTCAAACCTGAAAGAGAAACCACGCTCTGCAGTATCAAAATGATGAGATGATACACCCAAATCGGCAAGGATTCCATCAACTTTTTCAACGTCATGATAACGCAAAAAATTATTTATATACCGGAAGTTGCTTCTTACAAAAACAAAATTAGTATCATCGGGAATATTATTTTCAGCATCTTCATCCTGATCAAAGCCATAAAGTTTGCCTGTGCTTAAGTTTTTTAAAATTTCACGTGAATGTCCTCCACCACCAAAAGTTACATCAACATAAGTACCATCTGGTCTTATATTTAGTCCTTTAATACACTCATTCAACAAAACCGGTACGTGATAGGTCTCCATCTGAAAAGAATTGTTATAAAAATCAAATAATTTACACTAAAGCTTTCCTGCTATACAACTCACTGATTTTCTTTTGATAAATATCATCCTCAACAATGCAATCCCCGGTTTTTTCTTTTGGCCAGATTTCAAAAAAGTTATAAACTCCCTTGAATAATACATCACTTTCAATACCTGTTAAATCTATCAGTGATTTTGGTATCAGAATCCTGCCACTTTGGTCAATATCAACTCTTTTGGTTTCACTAATAAAACGTCTGAAAACCATCCTGTCCAGTTGCTGACCTTGATCAAGCCTTGATTCAAGAAATTTTACCTGCTCCTCCCACACAGTTTCAGTATATGCAACAATACAATCTTCAAAAATATCTTTGCGAAGGTAAAGAGTTTGCTGTTCACAGACAAGCAAAATCTTTCTGTAAACGGAAGGTACGAATACTCGTAACTTAACATCAAGCCTTGCTTCATATTCGCTGGTGAATCTCATGGATTGCATTGTAAAAAGTTGATTTTCTTACAAAAATATAAATTCATAACCCACTTTCCAACACTTTACCCCACTATTTTATAAACAAAAGATATCATCAACAATTCAACAAATTATCAACATGTTATCTTGTTGTATTTCTGCTGTTTAAGATAGTTATAAACAGTATATTGATAACTATGTTGTTTATAATATATTTTTTTGAAAAATGTCTTCAAAAACTCAGCCAATTGTATTTAAGCCTCTTTTTAAAATCGTTGTATTTGTCATGAAATAAAAAAAATATACTTTTGCACGTTCCGATTTGTATAAAGAAATTTTAGGAAATGCAGGAAGAAGAGTT
>CAZCPI010000355.1:0-2171 GCA_964500535.1 uncultured Bacteroidales bacterium | reverse complement strand
CAAGATACATAATAACCCCCGGTTTAATCTCAAGTTGAATATTTCTTACATAATCGGCTCTTTTCTTTTTCACATATGTATTTTCAAATTCAAGCCTAGTCTTGTTTGCATTTGGTATTACGAATGAATTGAGTGAAAAGATTAAAACCATCAGTAAGGCAGCTGAAAACATATAGGGTTTTATCAGTCTGTTGAAACTCACTCCACTTGACAGCATCGCGATTATCTCGCTGTCACCTGCAAGTTTGGATGTAAAATATATGACTGAAATAAATATGAAAAGCGGACTGAATTTTACTCCGAAATATGGTATGAAGTTGAGGAAATAATCAACAATTACAGCCCTCCAGGGTGCATTGTGATCTATAAATTTATCGAGTTTTTCGTTGAAGTCAAAAACAATGACAATAGACATTATCAGTAACATGCTGAAAAAAAATGTCCCCAGGAATTTCCTGATGATATAGATATCGATTCTGGTGAATCTATCTTTCAGCGAGTCGGGTATCAGTTTCAGTTTCATCGCTTGTTACTAAAGTCTGTTGGTAACCTTTACCATCATGGCTGGTTTCCACGTTGAAAAATCTCCGGCAATTATATGTCTTCTGGCTTCTTTTACCAGCCAGAGATAAAATGCAAGGTTATGTATAGAAGCAATCTGTAGAGCAAGAAGTTCTTCAGCTATAAACAAATGTCTTAAGTAAGCTCTTGAATAAATCCTGTCAACTTCTGCTTCACCATCGGCTTCAATTGGATTAAAATCGTTCGCCCACTTCTTGTTACGCATGTTCATGATACCATTTTTGGTAAAAAGCATGCCGTTGCGTCCGTTTCGGGTAGGCATCACGCAGTCAAACATATCCACACCTCTTTCGATTGCTTCAAGTATGTTTGCAGGTGTACCGACTCCCATCAGATAACGAGGTTTGTCTTTTGGCAGTATTTCATTTACCACCTCGATCATTTCGTACATTTTTTCAACCGGCTCGCCTACAGCAAGTCCCCCGATAGCATTTCCGGCACGTTCTTTTGAAGCCACAAATTCTGCAGACTGTCTGCGCAATTCAGGATATACACAACCCTGTACTATAGGAAACAAATTTTGCTCGTAACCATATTTAGGTTCAGTGCTGTCAAAGCGTGCTATGCATCTGTCAAGCCACCTGTGGGTCATTTCCATCGAGGCCTTAGCGTATTTATAATCAGCTGTTCCGGGAGTACATTCATCAAACGCCATAAGTATGTCAGAGCCTATGGTCCTTTGCGTATCCATGACGTTTTCAGGAGTAAAAAGATGCCTTGATCCGTCGATATGTGACTGGAATGTAGCTCCTTCTTCTTTCATTTTCCGTCTGTGTGAAAGGGAAAATATCTGGAAACCGCCGCTGTCAGTAAGTATCGGTTTGTCCCAGGATATGAATTTATGTAAGCCTCCGGCTTTTTCGAGTATATCAAGTCCCGGCCTGAGGTACAGATGGTAAGTATTGCCTAATATGATCTGAGCCTTGACTTCTTCAGTAAGTTCTTTTTGATGAACGGCTTTGACTGAGCCGGCTGTGCCTACAGGCATAAAAATCGGAGTTTCAATCAATCCATGTCCTGTTGACAGTACTCCTGCTCTTGCATTGCTCTTACTATCGACTGCTTTTAGCTCAAAAACCATATTCTGCATTTTGGCTGCAAAGATAGTTTATTCAATTTAATTTATGAGATTTTAGTTACCTTTGTGCGACTTTCAAAACAACATCTTAACTTCTTTTATCAAGTCCCGGATACATGGATTTATTGGATATAGTCATCATAGCAGTAGGCCTGGCAATGGATTGTCTGGCGGTTTCGCTTGCGTGTGGCATGGTAATGGCCAAATTTAAAGTGCTTCCTTCATTAAAAATTGCTTTTTTCTTTGGATTGTTTCAGGGTGCTATGCCTCTGATAGGTTGGTTTGCCGGATCTAAGTTTAATCAGTATATAAGTAATTTTGACCACTGGATTGCATTTATCATTCTTGTAATACTTGGTGGTAAGATGATTTATGAGCATTTTAAAGGTGGTGATGATTGTAGCAAGAAAAAACTGAATCCGTATAAACTATCGGTTATTATAACTCTTGCGATTGCTACTAGTATTGATGCTCTGGCAGTTGGTCTGACATTTGCTTTTCTGGATTTTCA
>CAZCPI010000354.1:0-2206 GCA_964500535.1 uncultured Bacteroidales bacterium | reverse complement strand
AAACTTCGTCTCTGCTCTCGCTTCTTAAAACTATCATTAACCCGGACGTTTTATCTAAGCATGCTCGTTTCATAGTCGATAGTTTTTGTTAATTACTTATTGAAACTATTTGAGTTAAATAATCGCAGATATTAAAAATAATAAACTTAACATGTATGAATATTAAATTACAATCAAATCTAATAATTAAACCCATTTGAATGAAACATTTAATGTTAAGAATTAATAATTGAATCAGATAATCACAATATTTCTGTATATTTGAACATCAAGTCACTAACCATGAGGCTCACAGTTCTTGCTGCTTTGACCTTTGTCTTTGTTTGCCATGCAGTTGCATCTGAAAACAGATCAAGGATAACTTCTGTACCTTTTGAAGTTGTCGGTACTTATGTTGTCCTCAAGGTTCAAATAAACGAGTCTTCTCCTTTAAGTTTCATCCTGGATTCGGGACTTGGCAGGACAATTGTAACTGAACTAACTTCTGAAGACAGTCTGTCGCTTAAGTCTTATCGTAAAACTATTCTTAATGGCCTGGGCACAGGCAAAGAGATTTCAGCTCTTATAAGCGAAGGAAACTCGCTTCAGGTAGGCAGAATGAAATTTGTAAACCAGATGGTAAACATGCTGGAACAGGATATTTTTAACCTGTCTGCATACACCGGCCGCAAAATCAATGGTCTCCTGGGCGCTGATTTTTTTCAGGATCATGTGGTAAAGGTCGATTATGATTTACAAAGAATCACTTTTTATGAAAGCAGCTCGTTTCAGATTCCTAAAGGATATGTCGCTGTGCCTCTTACTATTGTTAACGACAAAATGTATGCAAAAGTACTTGTAGCCGATGGTAAAGGCAAACCACGGGAAGTAAACATGCTGATTGATTCAGGAGCGGAACTTGCGGCATGGTTTCGGACTTATGGTTCAAATGCTGTAAAATTGCCTGATAAAAATATACACGGATATATTGGTCAGGGGCTGAATGGAGAGATTAAAGGATATGTTGGAAGATTGCCAAGAGTATATTTCGGAGGGCATGTTTTACATAATCCTATCGTCTCGTTTCCTGATTCCGTATCAATATCTGAAGCCATTAAAGATTCTAATCGTGAGGGAACCATCGGTAGTCAGATTTTAAGCAGGTTTAACCTGATTTTTGATGAGCCCAATGAAATGTTATACATCAAACCTAACAGAAACTATAAGAAGGACTTCGTTTATAATGCTGCCGGTATTGAGGCTGTCAAACAAAGTTTTATCCCATTTTTGCCTGAGATATTTTATGTTTGGGAAAACTCACCAGCTGAAAAAGCAGGCATCATGGCTGGTGATCTTATATTGGATATAAATGGTCAAAGTGGTTTCAAAGCTGATATAAACGAAATCAGAAGAATATTTGAAGGTAAAAACGGCAAATCTATCTCACTAACCGTTTTGAGAAAGAGCGATAGCAAGACTATTAAAATAAATATTACTGATACTCTTTAAATATTTATTGAATGTCCCCGCCGTATTCAGCGGGAAATCTTCAGATCTGTTGAAACCAAAGCTGTAAACCTTTTTCAGTATAGGTCAATGTGGGCTTAAGTTTTATGGTTCATCGTGATGAGTTGTGTGTTTCAGCGTGCTGAAACGACAAACTCTTGTGGAGTTCTACCTGGTTCAGCGCGCTGAATATATAAACTTCATTAATGTTCATGAATAAATGTCGTGGATGTTTTGAAACCACTACCTTCAAGTAATAGCAGGTATTTGCCTGCCGGATAATCAACAATATCAAGAGATATTTCGGTTTTTACCATTTTATATCTACCAATAAGCCTTCCTGACATATCAAATATATTAATATCAGATCCGTTTACCGGCAGATTTTTACAAAAGACGTTAAGTCTTTCTTTTACAGGATTAGGATAAATGCCAATTTCTAAGTTGTTTTCCGGTGAAACCAACGCATCAACATGTTTGACCATAATCACAACTTCATCTGCTACAGAGCTGGCTGTGCCGTCATTTACAACAAGGCTGAAAGTATATTGTGCATCTGCTGCTACTTCCGGCGCTGTGAATGTCGGTTTTGACGCTGTGGCAGAACTCAGAGTAATGCCGGCAGGTGCTGTCCACAGATAGGTCAGGGAATTTCCGTCTGCATCGGTAGAGGCTGTGCCGTCAAGTGTAACAACTGCACCTTCATTTACAGTTTGGTCAG
>CAZCPI010000353.1:0-2211 GCA_964500535.1 uncultured Bacteroidales bacterium | reverse complement strand
TGCGATGCTTTACTTCCAGAGCAAGGGCACTCCTAAACCCGAGGAAGAAACCATCACAACTCTCGCTGCCGCCCTCTACATCAAAGAGCCCCGCAGCTTCCGCAAAGAGCAGTATGTCGATAAAAAGGGACACGAGGACAAAAATGTCACAGTGTCACACTCCCTGCCTCCAGTACCCAAGATGAGTTTCTACAGAAGGCCAGTCAAGAATACAAAACCGTGTCGAGAAGCCAGCCCTCAGGACATATTCAAGTACCTCATCAGCGACTATGCAAAAGCCACCACGGAGCGTTGCAGAGCCATAAAAGACCAGAAAGAACGCAGCAAGTTCAAGGCCTTCAACTTCGACTACATCACTCCTGGCGGCATATTCCGCAGCCGAAACGAAAAGGATATAATCAGGGAAAGCGGCTACATAGTCATTGACTTCGACCATATCCCAGACCCTGATGGGCTGATAGTCAAGCTGGCGAAAGATGACAACTTCGAAACCGTACTTGCATTCCGCAGTCCTTCAGGAGACGGAGTCAAATGGATAGTCTCACGCCCGACACTGCTCCTCAAAGAGGGTGGCAAACCCTACTCACACACAGAGTTCTTCACCATCCTCTCCAACTACGCACGAAAGTATTATGGAGTGGAAGCAGACCCATCCGGCAAAGACATCTGCCGAGCCTGCTTCCTTCCCCATGATCCACACGCATTTCTAAATCCGCTATACTTAGAAGATAACTTTACATATGACATCACAAGATTTTTATAATGACCTCCTTAACGAAGGCAAGCAGCAACCTCAACCGGCAAGGCCGGCAGTGGCTACAACCAACACGTCAGATTCCGACAGAGTGCAAGAACTCATCACCCTGCTTCATCAGTCAGGAACAGACATCACCAACGGCTACAACGACTGGCTAAAGGTGGGCTTCGCTCTCGCCGGTGCCTTCGGTGAGAGCGGTCGTTCCTACTTTCACGACATCAGCTCCATCTACAGTGGATACGATGCCCGGGAAGCCGACAAAAAGTACGACGAATGCCTCCGCTCAGAGAATGGACGTACTGACATCTCAACGCTCTTCTATCTGGCAAAGCAGGCCGGAGTGTCACTCCCAAAACACCAATACACGTCGACCCAAGCCACAAAGGGACACAGTGACAAAAATGTCCCCGTGTCACTTTTGACCGAAGAAGACGAAGAGGGAATGCCTGACTTGCCTCTCTTCCCATCCACCGTGTATGACAATCTACCATCCCTACTCCAGTCTGTTGTCGCAAACCTCAACATCAGTCAGGAGAAAGACCTCGTACTGATTGGCTCCATCGTCACGCTCTCATCAGCCATTCTCCCTATGCAGACCAGATACTTCGGCAAGACAATCTATCCGAACATCTACCTCTTTGTACCTGGCCCAGCAGGAGCAGGCAAAGGCCGTCTCGACTTCTGCTTCCGCCTCGTGAAACCCATCCACAAGGCAAAGCTCGACCGCTGGCTAGCAGCTAAAGAGGAGTACCGCAAGGAATATGCACGCTACAAGCGACAGAAGAAAGGAGAAAACATCGATCCACCGGTAAAACCTCCAATCGAACTGCTACGCATCCCAGCCAACAGCAGTGCTACGTCATTTGCACAGGCAATGGCAGACAACGGCAACCTTCTTCTCTTCGAGACAGAGGGTGACACTGTGGTTAATACCTTCAACAGCGACTTCGGCAACTACTCCGACTCCTTCCGTAAAGCCTTTGCCCACGAATCCTTCGGCTACCTCCGAAGAGGCGATGACGGAGAGGAAAAGGAGATAGAAACGCCTCGACTCGCCACAGTCCTTTCCGGCACTCCCGAGCAGGTGAAATCCCTCATCAAGGATGCCGAAAACGGCCTCCTCAGCCGCTTTCTGTTCTACTGTATCAACTCCACCCCGGAATGGCTTGACGGCTTTGACGGTTACGGAGAAGATAGCTCCCTTGAAGAAGAGTTCGACCAACTTGGCCAACGCTTCGAAGCATTCACGAAAGTGCTCGAGGAACGTTCAAAGGTTATGTTCCGCCTCTCAATGGTCCAGCAGCAGAAGTTCAACGACTACTTCAAAACCGAGAAAGACCGAATGCAGGAACTCAACGGAGACCTCTACTCTGCAAGTTCCCATCGTCTCGCATGGGGATTCCTCCGCATCGCAATGGTCCTCACCACTCTTCGAATGATGGACACAGGCAGAT
>CAZCPI010000352.1:1358-2220 GCA_964500535.1 uncultured Bacteroidales bacterium | reverse complement strand
TATTCACCGGGTATGGTGGTGATTCATTCTAAAGATCTGGTAAACTGGGAGATAATTGGTCATGTAGTAAATGACCTTACAAAAATAAGCCCTGAGATGAACTGGGATAAGATGAATTGTTATGGTAAAGGCATCTGGGCAGGATCTATCAGATATTACAAGAATAAATACTGGGTATATTTCGGAACTCCTGACGATGGTTTCTTTATGAGCTCAGCGGTAAATCCTGCCGGTCTCTGGGAGCCACTTCATCAACTTTGGAAAGTTACTGGGTGGGATGATTGCTGCTCTTTTTGTGATGATGACGGTCAGTTGTATTTTATTGCAACAAACTTTGCTTACGATCCTGAAACCAATAAGAAGTACAATATACATTTGTTTAAAATGACCTCAGACGGCAGGAGTTTATTGATGGAAACGGATACCATTATCCATCAGTCAAATGGGAGCGAAGCCAATAAATTATATAAAATTAATGGCCTTTATTATCATTTTTTTAGTCAGGTTAATCAAAGAGGAGAGCGTCTGATAATGATGGAGAGATCAAATGATCTATATGGACGTTGGGAAATTAAACAGCTAAACAGAGTGAATATAAATAATGACAGGGAACCAAATCAGGGCGGATTACTCCGGCTTGAAGATGACAAATGGTTCTTTCTGACTCATCATGGACACGGTGATTGGGAGGGAAGACCGACCAGTCTTTTGCCTGTAACCTGGGTTAACGGATGGCCCATAATAGGCAAAGTAGCCGCTGACACTATTGGTGAAATGGTTTGGTTTCACAAAAAGCCGGTTACTGTCAAAGAGAAACTTTTTATTCAAAGCAGTGATGAATTTGATTCTGACAAGTTAAACG
>CAZCPI010000352.1:0-1279 GCA_964500535.1 uncultured Bacteroidales bacterium | reverse complement strand
CAGACCTATAAATCCTTCTGATGATAAGAGAGCAATCCTTAGAGCCGGTAATACTGTAACTCAACGCAGTATGCGTACACAAAAAAATGTTGTTACCATGAAAATGAATATTCAGAATATGGAAAACGGGCAAATCGCAGGGCTCACTCATTTTTCAACCGGTAATTACAGTTTGTTTGGAATTAAGCAGGTAGAAGGATCAAAAAAACTTATTTATGTTTTTAATGATGATGAAACCACCGACATTGATATAAAACAAAAAAATATCTGGTTACAATCTAAATGGGATATTAATGGTAAAAATAAATACTTTTACAGTCTTGACGGGCTAAAGTTTATACCTTTTTCGAACGAAACACAAATGACATGGGGTAGTTACCGTGGTGACCGAATAGGCATTTTTAATTTCAATTCGACTGATGATAAAGGATTTGTGGATATTGACTGGTTTAGATATGATTATTCAAATTAAGACGTATGAAAGACAAGTTGTCAAATGATCAGAAAGAAGCAATAACCGGAGTATTAAAACTACGTTTTGTTAAAAACAGTCACAGACATACAGGATTTGAATGGGCTAATATCGAAAAACGTCTATTGTCAAATCCTGAAAAATTGTGGTCTCTTTACGAAATGGAGAGAACAGGCGGTGAACCGGACATCTTTGATTATGATAACACAAAAGATGTCTATATCTTCTGCGATTTCTCGGCTGAAAGTCCGGGTGGGCGAAGAAGCTTTTGTTATGATTCTGAAGCTTTGGAATCCAGAAAAGAAAATAAGCCTAAAAACAGCGCAGTTGGTTTTGCACAAGAAATGGGAGTCACACTAATGAATGAAGAACAATATTATAAGCTTCAAAAAATAGAAAGCGTTGATAAAAAAACATCAAGCTGGATTTTAACTCCTGATGACGTTCGTAAGCAGGGTGGAGCAATATTTGGAGATTTCAGGTATGGCAGAGTTTTCATTTATCACAATGGAGCTGAATCTTATTACGCTGCAAGAGGTTTCAGAGGTATTATTGAAATATAAAAGTTCACAGTTTTACAAAAAACATTACAACGATGAAAAAAAGCATTTCTGAAAAGAAAAGGAAAATCCTTAGAACAATTTACGGAACATTGAGTCTGTCGACAGCAGTTTTTATTTTTCAGGCATGTTATGGGACGCCTGAAGATTTTGGTATGGATGTTTGCATTACGGGTTGCGTCAAATCAAAAGAAACGAATATGCCGATTAAGGGTATCAGGGTCTCAATTGAAAATCAGCCTCAATA
>CAZCPI010000351.1:0-2234 GCA_964500535.1 uncultured Bacteroidales bacterium | reverse complement strand
ATATTTTGATGAAAATTTACAAACTCGAGTCTGATGTCAAGCTTGAAAAAAAATTGTCAGAATTAAAACTAAAGTTTCTTACTGATGTTTCTCATGAAATCCGCACACCTCTTACGATGGTTACAGCTCCTGTTGAGTACATGATAAATGATGAAAAAACTCCTTCAGACATTAAAAAACAGCTTGAAACCGTTTCTCATAACACAAACAGGATTTTAAGGCTCGTTAATCAACTACTTGATTTTCGTAAAATGCAAAACTCAAGATTAAAAGTTTCTGAGACTTTATTTTCTGATTTCATAATGGACATATTCACTAATTTTACTGAAACTGCCGATAATGATAAAACGGATTATCAGTTTATCAACAAAGCTCCCGGACAAAAGATATGGGTCGACAGGGATTGCCTTGAGAAAATAGCAATGAATCTGATTTCCAATGCATTTAAATATACTCCGCATGGAGGCGCCATCAAGGTGATTGTATTTGAAGATGAAAAATCTGTATCACTGCAGGTTTCAGATAATGGGTTGGGGATATCCAAAGAAAAACAAAAGAACCTGTTCACCAGATTTTATTCTTTAAATGAAGACAAGTCGAAGCCAAGTACCGGTATAGGATTATCAATGGTTAAAGATCTTGCTGACAAGCATTCAGCAAAAGTTCAGGTAGATAGCGAACCCGGCAAAGGCAGCACTTTTACCGTCAGTTTCAAAAAAGGTTTTGAGCATTTTGATCTGAAAGTTGTAGATATGATTGCCTCTGAAAATGAAACGAATAATATTTATAAATCTGATGCGCAGACTGAAGAAACAAATGTTATCACTGTAAATAATGATTCAGATAATCTCAACAGTACAACACAGAAAAAATCTGTTCTTGTTGTAGAAGACGACGATGAACTTAGAAACTTCCTGTGCACAGTGCTTTCAGATGATTATACTATTCTGGAGGCAACTAACGGAGATGAAGGTATCAGGACAAGCACTAAAAAACAACCGGATTTGATTATAAGCGATATTATGATGCCCGGTACAGATGGTATAGAACTATTAAAACAGTTAAGAGATAATGTTGAAACCAGTCATATACCAATCATACTACTTTCAGCAAAAGCAAATATTGAAAGCAAACTGGAAGGTCTATCATACGGTGCTGATGATTATATAACCAAACCATTTAGTGTACAATTTATAAAGGCTAGAATTTCAAACTTACTGATGCAAAGAAAAAGATTGCAGGAAATATACGGCAACAGCCTTTCTCACGGATACCAGGAATTCAACCCTAAGCCATTCCAAATCACATCACAAGATGAAAAGATAATGGAATGTGCAGTTAAAGTAATAGAAGACAATATCGACAACTCCAATTTTACAGTTGAAGAGTTCGGGCAATCTGTAGGAATGAGTCGCTCGACATTTTATAATAAGATTAAAAGTCTTACAGGACTCTCTCCTGTCGAATTTATAAGGGATATTCGACTGAAAAGAGCCAGTCAACTACTTGGTACAGGACAATTACTTATCAAGGAAGTAGCATTCATGACAGGTTTCTCTGACACCAAGTATTTTGGTGAATGTTTTAAAAACAAATACGGAATGACTCCTATGGAATATAAAAATTCAAAAAAAGATACTGAGTCTTAAAAAATAATTTAATTTTATGCCGACAGAAATCCTGAATGAAAATGATGAAAAAAACTTTTTACTCACTTTTCATAATAATGGTTTTTTTAACCTTCCCTACGGGTCTAAATGCCCAGGACGCTAAAGAAATCGTAAAAAAAGCCGACGCTAAGTTTAATGGCGAAAAATCCAGCTACAGTGAAATGACAATGACGATTGTACGCCCAAAGTACAAACGCAGTATTCAATTTAAAGGATGGGCTGAAACCGGAGGCAATGCACTTACACTTGTCACGGCACCTGCAAAAGAAAAAGGTCAGTCATTTTTGAAAAGCGGCAACAACCTCTGGAGCTGGAGCCCTACAATTCAAAGGCTTATCAAATTACCTCCGTCAATGATGTCCCAGGGCTGGATGGGCTCTGATTTTACCAACGATGATATTTTGAAAGAATCTTCTCTTGTTAAAGATTATACTCATAAATTAACCGGAAGAGAAACAATCGGAGGTCTGAAGTGTTATAAAATTGAATTAACTCCACTTGAAAATGCTGTGGTTGTTTGGGGTAAAATAAACCTGTGGATTTCAGAAGATGACTATTTTGAAA
>CAZCPI010000350.1:0-2239 GCA_964500535.1 uncultured Bacteroidales bacterium | reverse complement strand
AATGTTGAAGTTATTACTGCTGGAACTACTCCAAACTATTCATTTGACAAAGGTTCGAGATATACTTCATTAGGTATTGGTTACAGGACGGGGTCATTTTTCCTCGATGTAGCTACTATTAATCAGACTGTTGCGGAGAACTTTTTTAATTTCTTTGATTCCGGTGCATCTACTGACACTAAATACGCTGATTTAAAAACCAGTAAATCAAATATAAATGTCTCTTTAGGATTTAGATTCTAAGATCTCTGTCAGTCTTAATAATTCATCACGATACTGGGCGGCTTCAAGAAAATTGAGCCGCCTTGCTTCTTCATACATGGACTTTCTTGTCTTCTCGATGGCTTTTTCAAGCTGTTGTTTTGTCATGTGATCGATAACAGGATCAGCTACTTTACTGAATCTTTCAGGTTCAATATATGCCAATGGCTCTGCTGCAGTCACAGGTCTGCCTAAAACTGAGCTTTTTTCTTTGGTAATTGCTGTTGGCGTTATGCCATGTTTTTCGTTGTATTCCTGTTGTTTCTTTCTTCTGCGATTGGTTTCTTCAATCGTCATCTTCATACTTCCGGTAATTTTGTCGGCATACATTATAACCTTGCCATTAAGGTTTCTTGCTGCTCTTCCCGCAGTCTGAGTGAGTGATCTGTGGTTTCTCAGGAATCCTTCTTTATCTGCATCAAGTATAGCAACAAGAGATACTTCGGGCAGGTCAAGGCCTTCTCTTAACAGATTAACGCCAACCAGAACGTCATAAATACCACTCCTGAGGTCGTCCATTATCCTGACTCTTTCAAGCGTATCAACGTCAGAATGGATGTAATTACATCTGACTCCTGCATTTTCGAGATAGCTTGTAAGCTCTTCTGCCATTTTTTTGGTAAGTGTGGTAATCAGTACTCTTTCATCTCTTTCAGATCTGATACGAATTTCTTCCATAAGGTCATCAATCTGATTTTTACTGCTTCTGACATCAATTTCCGGATCCAGAAGTCCTGTAGGCCTGATTACCTGATCGACATAAACGCCTTCTGTCTTTTCAAGTTCATAATCTCCGGGTGTGGCACTTACATAAATGGTCTGCTTTTTTATTTTTTCAAATTCTTCAAAACTAAGCGGTCTGTTGTCAATAGCCGCAGGTAGTCTGAAACCATACTCTACAAGATTCATTTTTCTTGCATGATCTCCGCCCCACATTGCTCTTAACTGTGGAAGGGTGACATGACTCTCATCAATTACCATCATAAAATTATCGGGGAAAAAATCCAGCAGGCAATAAGGTCTTTCCCCGGGGTTTCTTCCATCAAAGTATCTTGAATAATTTTCTATGCCTGAACAATGACCCAGCTCTCTGATCATTTCTACGTCATAATTGACCCTTTCACTGAGCCTGTTTGCTTCGTATTCTTTTCCGGTGGAATTAAAGAATTCAACCTGTTTATTTAAGTCTGCAAGTATCTGACTGATTGCAATATTTATCTTTTCCTTACTGGTTACAAAAAGATTAGCCGGATATATCCTGTATTCCTGATGATTTTCAATCTTTTTGCCGCTAAGAGGATCAATTGTTTCAATACCGTCTATTTCATTGCCCCAGAATGTAACTCTGAGTATAATCTCTGCATAAGCCAGAAATATATCAACAGTATCTCCTTTAACGCGGAAAGTACCATATGTGGGTTCCAAATCATTTCTTGAGTAAATAATGTCAACCAACATTCTCAGGAAAACATTCCTGTCAATCATCTTTCCTTTGTGGATATCTATGACAGTTTTATTAAAGTCTTCAGGGTTCCCTATACCATATATACATGATACTGATGAAACCACAATTACATCCTGTCTGCCGGATAAAAGGGCAGAGGTGGCTGACAGTCTGAGTTTTTCTATCTCCTGGTTTATCGCGAGATCTTTTTCGATATATGTATCAGTGATGGGCAGATATGCCTCGGGTTGATAATAATCATAATATGAAACGTAGTATTCGACAGCATTATTTGGAAAGAAGCTTTTAAACTCACTGTACAACTGAGCCGCAAGTGTTTTATTGTGGCTTAATACTAATGTAGGTCTGTTGATCTCCTTTATAACATTGGCTACGGTAAATGTTTTGCCTGATCCTGTGACTCCCAGAAGTGTCTGGAAAGGCATTCCTGATTCAACTCCTTCAATAAGTTGTTTAATTGCTTCCGGTTGGTCGCCGGTAGGTTTAAAAGGTGATACTAGGTCAAACATTGTT
>CAZCPI010000349.1:0-2244 GCA_964500535.1 uncultured Bacteroidales bacterium | reverse complement strand
CCATTGACATCTGCAAATGTGGATGAAGTGATTGAAAAGCGGCTTCTCAGCAAAACTGACCCTGCAAAAAACATGCTGAAAACCGCATGGAAGAACGAACAATCCAAGATGGAAACCCTGCTGTCATTTTCCGAAGTGGGTGTACAATTCAGGGGTTATCAGGACGAGAAGGATTTTATCAGTAAATATCCATTCGTTTCTTACCAGTTTGATTTATTCCAGCAGTGTATCAGGGCACTTTCAAACCACAATGCTTTTCAGGGGAAACATGCATCTGTTGGAGAACGGTCAATGCTTGGAGTGTTCCAGCATGTGATTCAGCAAATTGAAACCAAAGACCAGAATGCATTTGTCAGCTTTGATTTGTTGTTTGAGGGCATTCGTTCCACCATTCGTGGGGAACTGCAGAGTGCCATTATTCTTGCGGAAAGGCAGGTTGATAATCCATTTGCTGTAAAGGTGCTGAAGGCACTGTTCATGGTGAAATATTACAGCAATTTCAAAACTACTGCCAGAAATATCTCGACCTTGATGATTGACAGCATTAAGGTTGATTTAAAAGAACATGACAAAAAAATCAATGAAGCACTTGCTCTTCTTGAAAACCAAACCTACATCCAGAGAAACGGTGACCTGTATGAATACCTGACTGACGATGAAAAGGATATCGAAGAAGAGATAAAAGCTACAGACATTGATAATGGTCAGATTACAGACCTGTTTAAACAAATCATATTTGATACCATAATCGGTGATAATAAGATTCGGTATCTGGAAAACAAACAGGAGTACGATTTTACCAGCAAAATTGATGGCGTGATATTAGGAAAGGAGAAGGAACTCACCGTTGAAATTATCACACCAAATTTCCAAGACCATGACAGGGAAGACTTCTTTAAATCCCAGACAATGGGATACAATACCCTGCTGATGATGGTTCTTCCTGATGATGCGCACATGCTTATGGATGTAAGGATGTACCTGAAAACCGAAAAATACATCCGTCAGAACCAATCTACCACGAATAAAGATAATGTCAAGCGCATTCTCTTTGAGAAGGCTCAGCAGAACACAATGAGAAGGGCATCCCTTGTTACCCTGCTGCGAACGCTATTGGGTGAATCAGCAGCTTACATGAACGGAATGAAGCAGGATGTTAATGGTACATCTGACGGTAAAACAAAGCTGGTCAATGCCTTCCAGAACCTTATTAAGTTGGCATATCCGAACCTGAAGATGCTCGGAAGTACTGTTTACACAGAAGATACAATTAAAACCATAATCAGGAACAAACAGGATGATTTGTTCGGCACGGATGACTCAACATTATCCGAAGCCGAAAGCGAGATGCTGAATATTATTCAAAGAAGGAAAAAGATGTCGGAAAGGACATCCCTGACTGATATCCGTGACTACTTCGCTAAGAAGCCATATGGGTGGTATCAGAATGCCGTCTTCAGCATCGCAGCAAAATTATATAAACGTGGGAAAGTTGAACTTTCACAGGATTCAAACCTGTTGGATGATGATGGTGCATTAAATGCTTTCATAAGCAACAGGCTTTATAGCAATACTTTACTTGAACCACAGGTTGATTATGACCCACGCCTTATTAAGCAACTGATGACAGTTTATAGTGAGTATTTTGATGAAACTTGCCCTGTGAAAGAAGCAAAAGAGGTAGCACTGGCATTCAAGAGTAAACTCACTCAGGAATTGGGATGGCTAAACCAAATGTTGATGAGCAAGGAGACATACCCATTCCTTTCTGTACTTGACCCAGTTGCTGATTTTGTGGAAAAACTCGCAAAAAAGGATTATACCTACCTTCTGACAAGTGTAAAAGAGTATGAAGACGAATTACTTGACCACAAAGAAAAAACGGTTGACCCAATCAAACGGTTCTGGAACGGTGAACAAAAGAACATTTATGATTCTATCCGTAAATTCTTTTCTGGCAACCAATCCAACCTTGACTACATTCAATGTGAGGAACTGGATGTGCTTCGTGAAGTAAATGAACATACAACTCCATATAATGGAACACTTATAAGGGATGCCAAATCAGCAAAAGACACGCTGACAAAAAAAGTTATAAAGCAAATTGATGATGAAAGGAAACTGACTGAAGCAGAGATTAATAAAGCTAAAAGCCTGATTCAATCCCATGATGATTTTAAAGCATTGGATGAAAACAAACGGATACAAGTTTTGAAACCATTTGAAGATGAAGCCAAGAAGGTT
>CAZCPI010000348.1:0-2263 GCA_964500535.1 uncultured Bacteroidales bacterium | reverse complement strand
GAAGTGGCAGAAGTTCGACCAACGACAATCCTGATGCTCTGCATCGAAAATGCTTTGATAATGGACATCCAACATGATGCCTTCTTTCTGCCGGATATTGTCCAGGCTGTCAAGGTCACGGATGAACATCAGATAAGTAATCTGCTCAATCACATCCAGCGGATTGGTTATCCCGCCGGTCCAAAACATTTCCCACAATCTATCGATTCTATTTTTCAGTTCGCCAGTAATCATCTTGAGAGTACCGAGTTTTGATATTTTCGCAACTGGGGTCTCTGAAGCGCGGCAAACGTTAAAATTGCCGTTTATCGGATTGCCGGAGTAATATTTCCAGCAAAAAACTCCTTGAAAGAGTTATTTTTACGTCAAGCCGCTTGCTGAAAGCAGTTTTTGCGCTCAGTTGCTCGTCTTTCCCAAATGAATTTCACCAGATTCGGCACGCAACAACCACTCAAGAGAAATTCAGCGAAGTTATTTTTGAGTGCCATGCCGACTACCATCTCAGAGGGACATTGCTTGTGGTTCATTGTCCGTAACCATGAGCCGAATGACGACCAAACCAACGCCGGAGCGGTAGTCGATAACGCGACCATAATTCCTTGCGCGACAATGCCTACTTGGATAAAACGGTGATATGCGTCAAGTTTACGTCTGATTGCCTGACGGTATCGTTTATTTTCCCTGTGAGGATATTGGTTTCCTTGTCTGCGTTTCAACGGCTTCATTGCGGCCATCCAAAAGTGGTACAAATACGCCCCGATTGTGTGAATTGCCTGTTTGAAGCTTACTTCGATTTTGAAACGATACGAGTACAGTTCAATGATTTCCATCGCAGTCATTTCAAGGTCAGTTCCCATCAGGATACAACGTCCGCGCGCAGGATGATCCACCAGAACGAAACGCACCATAATTCCTATCGGTCGCCACAGCAAATCAATAGCTCGATAGCGCAGCGTCACATTTGTTTCCCCGTATATTGGACTTGGGGCTTCAATCATTTTGCCGATGTCGTCGAACAGGGAAATTAGTTTTATCTTTTCTCCGTAAACTTTTTTCCGTCCGCGTTTCCCCGGCGGCGTCGGTGAGGCCGGGAAATAAGCTGTTGCGGTAGTTTTTACCCTGGAAACCAAATGATTGCCGCTCTCAAGCAACGGCAGGATTATCTTCCTGGAAGCGTAGTATGCATCCGCCAGAAAAATAAATTTTTCCGGCATGCGCAATGTATTGAGTAACAACACCATTTTGTCCAGCAACGTGCGTTTGTCCCGATTGGAAAATATTACACCTTCATGAATTCGCGCGGCCAGCGGCAACGCCATAATACTGTTCAATCCCCTGACCAGCAATGCTGCGGCCTGACATGAATGTCCCATTATATATTCGGGTTTTGTATTCGAATCTGATTCCTGATGCAGCAACTTGACCCCAGGCATTTTTCTGCCTGATTTCCCAATTTTCAAACCATCGCCGACGATTACCGGCATACCGTTAAAACGCACAATTTCCGGATGCAATTTGAACACCAGTGCAGTCCAAAGTTGATTGAGTAATTCAACTTTCAATGCCGGGCTGTGAAAAAAATCCAACAACCGGTCATAGCAAAACGGAGCCAGACCGATACAACGTATAAAGCTGCTTACTCCCAATAAATCGTCGCGAATTGAAAATCCAACCAATGCCACTAAAAACCACATAAAAGTTCGCGTCCTCGAACAACACTCCCGCAATTGACTTGCCCACTTCCACCATTCCTGCCAAATTTTCAACTTTTTTCTCCTTTTTTTTGTTTTGCGACTTGAAAAAACATAAACATGTGTCACTATAGTGACACATGTAACGAAATTTCAAGTCTGAAAGGAAAAAATCGTGAAAGAAAGTACAAAACTTAAAAGGGAAATCACAAAACTGAAGAAACAATTAAGCGAATTGGGGGATATGCGCCCCGGCTCCTTGACGCGACAATCGCGCAGTTGGGATAAAGAATACTGGCAAATCAGCTATACTCATCGTGGACGCGGCCGTACCGGCTATGTAAGCGACGCAAACTATGAAAGGGTCAAGGCGGAAACGGAAAATTACAAAAAATTCAAGGAGTTGTGTAGTGTATTAATTGACAAGTCTATCGAATATGCTAAATTAAAAGACAAAGAGACCGACTCTTGACAGTCAAGAACTCGGTACTCTCAAGTACTGGTTGTTAATAAGTAATCAGTCAGTGTACACCCCGGCGCTTCGCTGGGACAATTTGCAGGAAACCCACGGC
>CAZCPI010000347.1:0-2265 GCA_964500535.1 uncultured Bacteroidales bacterium | reverse complement strand
TTACAATTTTACCGCAAGGGTCTTTTAAAGTTGTTATCAACTGGACTTTACCTGACAGAGGACTGTCATTTTGAATATCTGTTTTGACGATGACATCGGCAGACTTATCGGTAAGATTTTCCGTGTGAGCGAAAACTCCTCCACCTGCAGTCCTGTCTGCAGCATTTGCATCGCTGAGATGAATCTTGTCAGTCGAAATCAGCCAGCAATCCCTGTAAATACCGCCGAAATATGTAAAATCAAGTTTGCTTTGCTGCTTGCCCGGAGGATAAGATTTATCATCACTGTTATCGACTCTGAGAGCAATCACACATTCATCGCCCGGTTTCACTCCAAAAGAAGTGAGTTCTATGCTGAAAGGCAGATAACCTCCTAAATGTTCGAAGGCAAATTTACCGTTGACATAGACCCTGCTCCTGCCCATGGCAGCTTCAAAATATACTGTAGCGAGCTTACCTGCAAAAGTTTTATCCAAAACGAAATGTTTCCTGTACCAGACTGGTCCCTGAAAATTCCTGCAACCACTGGCTTCGACAGGCATCAACTCGACTGTATGAGGCAGATTGACAACAGTCCATTTGCTGTCATCAAAAAGCTTTTTCTCAGCACCTTCGACATCGCTTTTGATAAAACGCCAGCCGACATTGAAGTTAAAGACTTCTCTCCCACTGTTTGCCAGCTCGTAAAATCCGGCTACTGAAAAATTATTCTTAATATTTGCACTGATAGTTGCGGATATAATCAATGTCAGCAACACAATCTGCAGTCTCAAATGTTTCATTTTTAATTATATATCTATTATCTTATAACGTGGTTTACACTAATACGCAAATGCAGCTTTATCTTGACACAGGTAACCAAACTGACATCTCGCCATGGCCTCTGTTGTTCCAGGCATAATAAGGCACCAACTTTATCTTTATACTTTCTTTTACCGGTGAAACCTCACGATAGAGTTGATGTTCCCATGATTTGCTTTTATTTACGAAAGCTTCGCCTTCAAGCATCATGACAGGGCTTCCATCAATAACGGTTTCGACAGGTTTAAACTCTGAGGCTATTGGTATCATGATATCCTCTATTTTAACGTTTTCGGGTAAATCCATTGATTCGAGACAATAAACTATTGGTCCGCGCATCACGGTCACCTGATTTCTGGTTTCTTCGACAAGAGGATTGGATTCGATCATTCTTACGGTCATCGGCATTTCAAGTTCAATTACATCGCCCGCAGACCATTTGGCGTTAATCGCGAAATACTGCTCAGGGGCAAGATTGAGTTCGACAGGCTTACCGTTTAGTTTGACCTTTGCACCTTTGCACCATCCGGGGATTCTCAGGTTTATGCTGAATTCCTTTTTGGAGCTCTTTAAGATTTCGATTTTCACATTGCCGTCCCATGGATAACCGCTGGTCTGTTTCAGTTTAACCAAACCGGCTTCTTTTAAGTTTGTTTCAAAAGTATTGGAACCGTAAAGATTTACCCAAATGCCTTTATCTGATATATTGTAAGCGTATTGCTGAGTCTCGGCGATAGTGCGGACGGTATTCGGCGGACAGCAGAAACAGGTAATCCATGGCTGTCTGTCTTTATGTTTGCCTTCCGACCATCTGAGGGTGTACGGGAACTCGTCTGATGCTGCAAGCGGATTGGTGTAGAAATATTTTTTTCCATCAAGGCTTATGCCTGAATACACGCTGTTAATTAGTGCCAGCTCCATTATGTCTGCATATTTGCAGTCTCCTGAAAGCTGAAGCATCCTTCTGTTCCACAACACATTACCAATATTGGCACAGGTTTCATTATGAGCAGTGATATTTGGAAGCTGGAATGATCTGCCGTAAGACTGATGTACTTTTTGGATTGAATCAGGTGTATAGTTGGTGCCGTCAGGTGAGGTTCCGTCATATAATGCGCCACAGGCTCCTGTCACATACATCTTGGTATGAACCACGTCATCCCAGATTGAATTCAGGCAAGTCAAGAGGCTGTCTTCACCGGTTTCCATATACACATCAGCGACTCCGGCATACAGATAGTTGGATCTTACTGCATGTCCCATGGCTTTCATCTGTCTGCGAAATGGTATCCTGTCCTGATTATCATCGGTACCGTTTTTGACAAATCTCCGTATGTCAATCAAACCTTTTGCGAGTTCCAGATATTTGGGGTCTTTAGTTACCCTGTACATTTCGGCTACTCCCATGTAGTGTGAAGGTCATATCGCATTCTGAGCCAGGGCAATCGGGTCAGTTTTATAATAT
>CAZCPI010000346.1:0-2272 GCA_964500535.1 uncultured Bacteroidales bacterium | reverse complement strand
GAAGTCAGCTGAACAAAAAGAAAAAGACTGTCATGAGCAGGTACAGTAACATTTTTAAACTCCTTTGCATTTTCACCATCAAGATTCATCATGAAACCGCTCTGCCCTCCTGTCCTGAGTGAAACCCTGCTTACCTCAATATCTGACGGACTGTTATTTACAACCCTCAGCCATGCAGTAGTACTTCCAATACCCGAAAACAGAGTATCAAAAGAAAGTGTATCCATGGAAAAAGATAATTTACCTTCCTCATACGGCAAATCTTCCTGAGCACAACTGCCGAGCAGAATTCCTGCAAAAACCATCAGGCTGCAAAAAGTTATCAGTATCGATCTTTTACGGTAAGCAGACTTCATCAATATCAATCCAGTTTTTCGAGAGTTTTTACCAGCAATTCCCAGAATGAAGATACAGCAGGTATATGCAATCTTTCGTCAGGAGAATGTACGCCTCTCATTGTCGGTCCCACTGAAACCATATCCAGAGCGGGATACTTGTCGAGAAACAGTCCACATTCAAGACCGGCATGAATTGCTTTAATTTTAGCATCTTTACTGAATAGCTCTTTATATGTCGAAGCCACGAGCTGCACCAACGCTGAATCAGGATTTGGTTTCCAGCCCGGGTATCCTTCAGTATGTGAAACTTCAAAACCTGCCATGCTGAATAATGCCTCCAGTCTGTTGCTTAAAGCATATTTGGCAGATTCAATCGAACTTCTCTGTGAAGTTGTGACAACCCATCTGTTTTCACCATCAGGCTTAACTGAAGCCAGATTGAGTGAGGTTTCAACAAGTCCGGGAAGCGAATATGACATAGCTATCACGCCTGTCGGGCAAGCATACAGTGTTGAAATGAATCTTACTGAATCAGCTTTAGCCAGTACTGTAGCCGGGGTGGATTCAGATTCCAGAGTGAAGCTGACATTTGGATCAAACGAACCAAGTTCGTCTTCAATTTCAGCCTGATAAATATTTAGTTTTACCCTGACTTCTTCTTTCAATGTAAATGGTACACCAGCCACAAAAGTAGCTTCCCTTGGGATGGCATTCGAGAGGTTTCCTCCTTTATAATCGCAAAGTCTCAGATCCATGGAGTTGTTAAGGTCCCACATGAATCTCGCCATCAAATGATTGGCATTGCCCCTGCCCTTTTCAATATCATCGCCTGAGTGACCGCCCTGTAAACCTTTGACAGTCACTTTAAAATAGAAGTAATCAGTAGGTGCAGGCTCAGTTTTAAAATTAAATGCAAACTTGCTGTTCATGCCTCCGGCACATCCTATAAATATCTCACCTTCATCCTCAGAATCCAGATTTATAAGCTTGCTGCCCGTCATGAAACCCTCCTTCAATCCGAATGCTCCGTAAAGACCGGTTTCTTCGTCATTCGTAAAAAGACATTCAAGAGGACCATGTATCAAATCTTTAGCATTAAGTAAGGCAAGCTGGGTTGCCACACCTATACCGTTGTCAGCTCCCAGAGTAGTACCTTTAGCTTTAAGCCATTCACCATCAATATATGCTTCGATTGGATCCTTTTCAAAATCATGGACTACATCTGAGTTCTTCTCACATACCATATCCATATGTGATTGCAGTATAATCGTACTGCAATTTTCTTTACCGGCAGTAGCAGGTTTCTTTATGAGCACATTACCGGCTTCATCATGACTGAACTCCAGATTTCTTTCTTTGGCGAAACCAATAAGCCAATTCTGAATTGCTTCTGTTTTACCTGAAGGTCTGGGGATAGCTAAAACTTCTTTAAAAAAATACCATACAGCCTTCGGGCTGAGATTATCTATAGTTTGTTCCATCTTATTATGAATTATTTATTTATATAAACTGAAAACCTGCATCGATATTATGCAGGAATCTTAAGTCTTGTGAAAAATTTTGCCGTATTTTCAATTTTAAGACAAAAATAAGAAAATAATGACAACAGATTGGGATAAAGGTGTATATTTGCAATTCAAATTTCAGGAATTTAACTGATGCTGATTACATTTTTTATTGTTTTGGGTATAGTCCTTTTATGCTTTTTATTACTGGGCATAAGGGTCTTATTCGTCAAAGGGGGTAAATTTCCTGACTCCCACATAGAGGGCAACGATGCCCTTAAAAAGAAAGGTATTCACTGTGCATCCGGTAAATCCTGAGACCTTAACTAATAGTATAAATTATTAAAAACCTGTTTCCGGTAAAATTTTAATTATGGAAAAGAAGCAACTTATAATCAATGTAGTTTTTGGAGTTTGCCTTGTAGTTTT
>CAZCPI010000345.1:0-2275 GCA_964500535.1 uncultured Bacteroidales bacterium | reverse complement strand
TAGAGTTAGAATTGGACCCTGAAGACAGAGACAATTTTGCTGCATCTGAAAAAGATGTGCGCGAGAATCTGAATCTGATGAAATCCTTAGTTTCTTTATAATAATTCCTTGTTCATATAGTAATATGTTTTTTTGATTCCCGCTGTTAATGCTTTCACTCGATTTCCGGATTGTTATAAAAATCAAACGTCCTAATCAGAAAGTATGGTCTGAAAATTGGCAAAAGGTTGGTGGTCTGCCCTGGTCATAAGGTGAATTTTGGCTATTAAGATCAAGATTAAATCTATTTCAACGAACCAAGGATTCAAGATAATAAGTAATTGAAAAATGAGTGATCGTAATACAATATATTTAGAAAACCAAGCCTGGATGGACTGTGTAACAAGTGGTGAGTATCAAAAGTACTACGAAAGCATGTATACTAATAGATAAAAAAATAAACTCATTATGAATATCGCAATTGTTGGAGTAGGATATGTCGGTCTTGTTACCGGAACCTGTTTCTCAGAAATGGGTATTAATGTTACCTGCATTGATGTCGACATCGAAAAGATTGAAAAACTAAAAAAAGGTATTATTCCTATTTACGAGCCCGGATTGGAAGAAATGGTCAAACGAAACGTTCAGGCCGGACGTTTGACCTTTGAAACAAATCTTGCTTCATGTTTAGATAAAGTAGAAGTGATCTTTTCTGCCGTTGGGACTCCGCCCGATGAGGACGGTTCAGCTGATTTGAAATACGTTTTGCAGGTGGCTGAAACTATTGGTGAGAATATGAACAAATATATTTTAGTAGTTACAAAAAGCACAGTTCCCGTAGGGACAGCCCAAATGGTAAAGGCTAAAATATCTGAAGCTCTCAATTTGCGGGGGATATCTATTCCTTTTGATGTAGCCAGTAATCCTGAATTTTTAAAAGAAGGGAATGCTGTTAAAGATTTCATGTCACCGGATAGAGTGGTAGTTGGAGTGGAAAGTGAGAGAGCACGTGATATTATGACAAGGTTGTACAAACCCTTTATGTTATCCAGTGAAAGAATGCTTTTTACAGATCTGCCTTCTGCGGAAATGATCAAATATGCAGCGAATTCCATGTTGGCAACGCGTATTTCGTTTATGAATGACATTGCCAATCTCTGTGAATTACTGGGCGCAGACGTAAATATGGTACGAAAGGGGATAGGATCTGACACCCGTATTGGGAATAAATTCCTTTATCCAGGTTGTGGTTATGGAGGAAGTTGTTTCCCTAAGGACGTAAAAGCACTTATTAAAACTGCTGATCACAATGGATTTGAGATGAAAGTCCTCAAGGCTGTTGAAGAAGTAAATGAACACCAGAAATCTGTCTTGTACCGTAAACTAAAAGATTACTATCAAGGAGCACTTATAGGCAAACAAATCGCGATATGGGGATTATCGTTTAAACCCGAGACCGATGATATGCGGGAAGCCCCATCTCTTGTTATCATAAAGCATTTACTAAAAGAGGGATGTTCCATTAAAGTTTATGATCCCATAGCCATGCCAGAATGCCGCAGAATAATTGGAGATATTGTCGTTTATTGCAGTGATATGTATGAAGCACTGGAGAATTCAGATGCATTGTTGCTTGTTTCAGAATGGAAGGAATTTAGAATCCCTGACTGGGTAAAATCCAAGAGCATAATGCGTCATGAACTGGTTATAGACGGAAGAAACATCTATAATAGATCTGAGTTGGAGCAAAAAGGGATTCATTATTTCGGTATTGGTCAATAATCAACTACAATGAAGATTCTAATTACAGGGACATCAGGTTTTATAGGATTTTTCACAGCTATAAGATTGCTGGAAACTAATAATGATATTGTGGGGATAGACAGTATAAATGATTATTACGATCAACGACTTAAGAATGCTCGTTTATATGAAACCGGAGTTGATCCTGCTATAATTGAATACAATAAAGAAGTACAAAGTGCTTCATATCCTGGATATCGCTTTATCAAACTCAATTTGGAAGATAAGGAAGCCTTATCAAGGTTATTTGAGAAGGAACATTTTGACAAAGTATGTCATTTGGCAGCACAGGCAGGAGTGAGATATTCAATTGAAAAGCCTGAAACCTATGTAAACAGTAATCTGGTAGGGTTTGCCAATTTGCTTGAGTGTTGCCGACATTACGGGGTCAGACACCTTATTTACGCAAGTAGCAGCAGTGTATACGGAGGTAATGAAAAAGTACCTTATTCAGAAGACGACAGGGTGGACAATCCGATATCACTTTATGCAG
>CAZCPI010000344.1:0-2276 GCA_964500535.1 uncultured Bacteroidales bacterium | reverse complement strand
TAAGTGCCTTCCAGAAAATCGGATTTTTTACGGGTTATCTCGTTGGTTTTAAGAGTAAGCTCTTCAGCAACACCGTCATTATATCCTGCAAAGTAAATAGTCGGAGCATTTACGGCAAGTTTAGTGATTTCTTCAGGAATTTGAAGTGTAAGGGCTTCCTTTATAAGTGAAGGTAATTTTGCCAATTCCTCTGATTTGTCTTTTCCCAAAATGTGCCAAAGTATGGATTCATAAAAAAGAGTTTGCTCTACAACACTTTTGGTAGCCGCAACAGCCTGTTCCCAGCCACAATTCAGAACCCATGTTTTTGTACATTCTTTTTCAAGCAGTGTGTCAGGATTTGCTGACAAACCGTAGCAATCCTTATTGCCAATTTCTTTCATTTTCTTTGCAAGTAGAACTACTTCCTTAGTCCTGCCTGAATTTGAAGCACAGAAAACTGAAAATTTTGAAAGATCGTACTGAGCACTCTGGCGTGAGCCATCAGTAGAGATAGACAGGTCAGCACCCCATGTCAATGCTTTACGAATTGCATTTTTTGCAGGAAAAATACGGCTAGAGCCTTCTCCTGTAAGGAATAATCTTCCTTTTTTACTTATTGCCTTGGCAACATCCTTGGTCTGTTCAGGATTGAACTTTTCAACAGTTTCAACTGTCTGCATCATTTCCTGAACCAATGCATAACTGGAATACTTGAGGTCAGTTAGATTCATGGTTTTAAAATTTAATTCAAATTATTTTTTTCAGGTTCTTTACCTTATCACAAAATATTTCGTATTCTTCTTTCATTTGTTTCACAAAACTATTGTCTTCAATCTGCCCGACGGCAGCAATCATTTCATCCTGATTTTTGAAAGTTATTTGTCTGAAGTAATTGTCATAATCCTTTTTCCTGGATATAAAACACTGGTCAGAAATGTATTTCATGATTTCCTGAGCTTTATCAAGTGATGAAACCCAGACTTCATTAGTTATTTTATCGACACCAAGTACCTTACACAAAACTGAATATGCATGTTTTTGTTTGTCGAGAGGATAGTTATCCCAGATGGCATCATATCTGTCGTGAATTTCTTTCCAGCTGTTAAGTTTGCCGCTGCAAATATCAAAACGGATTTTGTCGACATCTTTTTTCATCATCAACTGGCCACCCATATTAATCCATTCTTCCTGTCTGATGCCTTTTAACTCATCATTCATTCTATCAATAGTTGCTTCCGGGTGAGTTTCAAGATATTGGATAAGATTTTTCATAGCGTAGTGCATCAGCATTTCATTATACGCATGCCATGCATTGTAAGCTTTTATTATAACTACTTTCCTTTTGCTTTTTTCCGCTTTTTCTGCCAGAATTTCCAGACTTTCAACAATCTCACGGTTTTCGATTAGTAATTTACTACCGGTTTCAGACAGTTCAGCATCTGTTTTGTCTTTGAATGAAATGTTTTCTTTTTTAAAGTAAGCTTTTGCAGTCCATATTTCCAGCAATTCCATACCTTGTATCATTTCTTCTGCTGTATCCGGAGCATAAGCATCGAATTCAATTTTCTGAGTTTTATGAACACGTTTATCTCTTTGCTGATACTTCACAGAGTTCCTGGCTAATGCATACATATCATACATCCACCAAAAAGCAGGCATAATCTCAAGTCTGTTGTTTGGTACATCATTATTGATAAGTGAAAATGGCAGCCTGATGTCCATCTCTGCCGGATAATCTGCTTTTGACAGTAAAGTGAATGATGCGAATCTGCAGGAATGTTTGACACTGGTGCACAATCCCGGCCAGAAACCTCTTCCTGCCTGTATCTCATTGTCATTGGAACGGCTGTTGTGATTTGAACCCATAGTAGCACCGGCGGCAAGGTTGCTTTGTCCCATTACTATTGCAGCAACCAAAAATGAATTGTTGTGGTGTTGCTCATGCGCGGGGAAAATAAGATTGTTAAGTACTTCACAGCAGGATATCGTAGAGTTATCACCGAGGAAGGAATTTAACAATCTGGCTCCGTACTTCAAACTGGAGTTGTTACCGAGTATAAACCTTACTGCTATACAGTTGTAAAAAATGTGACATCCAAAGCCTACAATACCATTGACAAGTATAACTCCTTCTCCAATCTGGCAGGGTTCTTCCTCTGAAGAGTTTATAGTGATGTTCTTTAGTTTACTGGCTCCTTTTATATATGAATATGATCCAATCTTAACATCTTTAATGATGCTGCAGTTTTTGATGACGCAATGATCCCCTGTTGAACCAAAATAACCTCTTCTGT
>CAZCPI010000343.1:0-2281 GCA_964500535.1 uncultured Bacteroidales bacterium | reverse complement strand
GGTAACAGCGCTTCTACTTCAAACTCAGCAGCTCTTGAAGCATTCAATGCTGTACGTAGCAGAAGTATAAAGAATGCCACACCAAAGACTTCAATTACGTTTGATGATATATTCAACGAACGTCGTATGGAACTGGCTTGTGAAGGTGATTTCTGGTACGACTTTGTAAGGTTGAGTTATTATAAACCTGATGAAGCCAAAGCCAGATTAGCTGCACAGGAACGTGGTTCATGGAATAATCTTGATGCTTATTATAAGGGTGAGGCTGATAAATCAACAGTAACTTTGGGCTCATGGAAAGTTGCGGCAAGTAATATTTTCTTTGAACTGCCATTCCCGGATACAGATCAGACTGCTAATCCTAATCTGAGCAAGGAGCCTGTTTCATTTGATTTCAGTTCAATAGGTTATTAATAATAAATATTATCATATGAAAAATATATATAGAACATCGGTTAAGATCTTTGCGTCATTGATGCTGTTAATGACTCTGGGTCTGATGTCTTCCTGCAATGATAATCCTGATGCCTATGTCATTACTGAAGGGACACCTTTTGTAAAATATGCCAGGATTCCTGATGTATTGTGTGCAGATTCTATGGTAACACATGCATATATGGGAACGACAATTGCTTTGGTTGGAGATAATATGACCAGTGTAAAACAAGTCTGGTTTAATGATGTTAAAGCAACATTGAATACCAGTCTTATTACATCTGAAGTTATGATATTGTCTGTACCCGGTACAATACCAACGAATATTACAAATAAGATTTATCTTATTAATTCAAATGGTGAAACCGTTAGTTTTGATTTCAAGGTTGATGTGCCATCTCCGATACTTGAGAGTATGCAGTGTGAGTATGTCGCTGATGGTGGAACAGCTGTAATTCGTGGTAATTTCTTCCTTCCTGTGGAAGGATCAGAACATCCTAAGGTAGTATTCACTCCAAACGTTGAAGGAACTGTGGTTTCATCATCTTTAAATGAAATACGGGTTAAAGTTCCTGCAGGAGCTTCTTCTGGTCCTTTGTCTGTGGTAAGTCGTTACGGATCAACTCGTTCCAATTTCTATTTCAGAGATACCCGTGGTATGATTCTTGATTGGGATAATACAAATGCAAGTGGTGGATGGCGTGCAGGTGTAGTTGAAAGCGCAGATGGCATAAGTGGTAACTATGTTCATTTCTCAGGAGCTCTTGATCCTGATGGATGGAATGAGGATGGATTATCATTTAATTTATGGGGAACCGCTAATGGCAGACCACAGGGGGACTTGTTTACTACAGACCCATCAAAATCTGTTATGAAATTTGAAGTTAATGTACGTAAGCCATGGACAGGATGTGCTTTACAAATGATTTTCACTCCATGGAGTACAACAGGGACGAATGGTTATATTGGAGATGGCGTAACCCCGAGAGGTCTGTGGAAACCATGGGAAACAACCGGTTCATATATTACTGATGGTTGGGTCACCGTAACAATACCACTGACTCAGTTTATATATAATCATACAGGTGGCGTTTTGAAAATGGCCTCTGTTGGTAATTATGGTGGTCTTACATTTTACCTCTACAATGGTGGAGGAACAAAATGTACTGCTGATATGCTTATAGATAATATTCGTGTTGTTCCTGCTGAATAATTAACCGTGTCCAGAAAACATGGATACACATCAAATTAAAATTATGAGACAAATCATAAATAAATTGTTTGTAACAAGCTTTTTAGCTTGCATGATAGTTGGCTGCATGTTCTTCACAGCCTGCGAAGAAGAAGCAGATACAACGCCTGTTTTGAAGGTATTTGGTCCTTCACCGGCATTAAGAGGAGGACAACTTGAATTTATAGGTCTGAATCTGGATCAGGTTACGTCTGTAGTATTGCCAAATAATATTGAAGTAACGGACATTACTTATGTGGGCACTTCAAAGATTATCATCAATATCCCACAGGAAGCTGTACCCGGTTATGTTACATTGAAGACTTCATCTAAAGAAATCAAGACTATTACTCAACTGACATTTTCTGAGCCGATTACATTTAGCACAATTAGTCCTGTTAAGTTCAAGGCCGGAGAAAAAGTAACAATCGGAGGTGATTATCTGAATCTTATTAAAGAAGTTATTTTCAACGATGGTGTAGTCGTGGAAAGTAAAAACTTTTTAAATCAGACAAGAAAGAAAATTGAAGTAACAGTGCCTGTTGAAGCTCAGTCTGGTAAGGTAATTATTTCAAATGGTGAAGAAATACCGATTTTGGTATATTCTGATATAGC
>CAZCPI010000342.1:0-2294 GCA_964500535.1 uncultured Bacteroidales bacterium | reverse complement strand
CTGAATAAAGGCAAATACAGTTTAACATATTCAGCTACAGGTTGGAAAGCAAAACCTGCGTTAACTATGAGTATTATTAATAAATCGACCTCAAAATCTGTTGCAACCAAAAATCTGCAACTTACAACTAAGATTGACGGTGTTTCCGGATGGTCTGTTGATTTGAATGACGTTAATACGGATACGGTCAATTTTGAAGTGACAACCTCGGGAAATTATCTCCTTAAATGGTCAATACCATTCAATAGCGCCAATTCAAGTGGTGGAATGAGTGAAGCAGTATTTGGCAATATTCAGCTTACACCACAAATAATTACTGATTTACGGGAAAATTTAAATAATTTTGAAGCAAAAACTGTAAGGTCGGTTCACTATTATAATTTACAGGGGGTTGAGTTAAAAACACCGGAAAGAGGTATTGTAATAGTGAAAACTATTTATGAAAACGGGACCTGCAGCACCAGAAAAGAACATTTTGAGTAAAAGTAATTATGGGGAAGAAACAGATTCTTATCTTTTTATTTCTGCTTGTTTTTGCATACGGCTTGTTTGCAGGCGATAATTTTGTTAGGGAAAGAATACTTTTAAACGATAACTGGAAATTTTACAGATATCCGGATTCATTAAAAGCCGATGACCTTATATATGACGTGCGTCCTGAAATTAAGAATGTAAGGGACGATATACCTGCAGATTCAAAACCTACTGAAAAAGTTGAAGCAGAAATTAAAACTAATGTTTTGAAACCATGGATCCTTCCCTCAGGTAACGAATTTATTAAAGATCCTTCAAAAAGATATAAAAGGCCTGAAGGAAATCCCGGTGAAAATTTTCCTTTTGTAAAAGCTGATTTCAACGATGAAAACTGGGAAAAAATCAATCTTCCACATGACTGGGCTATAAAAGCTTCTTTTTACAAAGGCAATAATGCACCTGTTGGTGGTGGAATGGGAAGATTGCCTGTACATGGTGTAGGCTGGTACAGAAAGAAAATTGAAATTCCTGCAACAGACAAAGGAAAATCAGTTTTCCTTGAAGTTGATGGAGCAATGTCTTATGCCATGGTCTGGCTAAATGGCAAACTTGTCGGTGGCTGGCCTTTTGGATATTCATCATGGCAGCTTGATCTTACTCCATATATAAAATATGGTGAAACAAATCAGCTTTCGATAAGACTTGATAATCCCGGCAATTCTTCCCGTTGGTATACAGGTGCAGGAATTTACAGAAATGTGTGGTTAACAAAGACTAATAAAACCAAAGTTTCGCACTGGGGTACATTTATTTCAACAAAACAGATTACTGCTGAAAAAGCAACAATGAATTTTATAGTCAGTATTGACAATTCAGCCGGTAGTGATCAGGCTATAACTGTTTCAACAAAAATTTATGAGCTAAATACATCAGGTGAAAAGACAAAGACTATTGTATCAGAATTTGTCCAGTCAAAAATTAATCACCCTAAAGAATCGGTGAAATCATATGAATGCTGTTTTGATATTGATAATCCTAAACTTTGGGGACCGCGACCTGAGCAGAAACCGAATCTTTATCTGGCTGTAACAGAAGTTCTGATTAAGGGTAAAGTGGTTGACAGATATGAAACTAAATTCGGTATAAGGGATATAAAATTTGATCCGGATAAAGGTCTTTTTGTCAACGGACAAAAAATAATAATAAAAGGGGCAAATCAACATCATGATTTAGGTTCATTGGGTGCTGCATATAATGAGAGAGCGTCATTGAGGCAGCTGGAGATGCTGCAAGAGGCAGGTTGCAATGCAATCAGAATGTCTCATAATCCTCCTACTCCTGAACTACTTGAAATGACTGACAGCATGGGATTCATGGTACTGGATGAAATTTTTGATGTTTGGGAAAGGAAAAAGACTCCTCATGATTCTCATCTTATATTTCCGGACTGGCATGAGCTGGATTTGCGGGCTTTAATCAGAAGAGACAGAAACCACCCATCGGTATTTGCCTGGAGCTATGGTAATGAAGTTGGAGAGCAATACACCGATGAAGCAGGAGCTGCTTTGGCAAAAGATCTTTATAATATAGTCAAAGAAGAAGACTCAACAAGACCTGCAACTTTTTCAATGAACTATGCCAAGCCTGATATGCCTCTGCCTGCAGTAGGAGATTTGATATCATTAAATTATCAGGGCGAGGGTATAAGGAATGGAGGACTATACTCCGGTTTAAAAGGTATTACTACTCCTCCGCTTTTTCCGGCATTTCATCAAAAATATCCCGATAAAATGATATTAAGTAGTGAAAATGCATCTACG
>CAZCPI010000341.1:0-2298 GCA_964500535.1 uncultured Bacteroidales bacterium | reverse complement strand
GGCAGCAGAAACCTTGACGATTATCCTGTAATCAATACCAGAGTAGCCGGAATAGAAATGAAATGGCCTTCAGCGCTTATTACCGCAATTGATCAGGATAATGTTGCATTGACAGGCAAAGGCATGGTTTGGGGTCAGGGTAAAATATTCTGGGATAAATACTGGGCAATGAGAAAAGACTATGACGCAAGAGGTCTAAGATGGATTGTCGATTACGATTGCTCACGTCCGAGACTGATTCTTTTTCAGAATTGCACAAACGTAACGATGAAAGGCAACGATTATCTAGAAGCCGGTTTCTGGACAGTACATATATTATATTCTAGCAACGTAACCATCGACGGTGTTAAAATTGAGAATAACAATGCCGGAAAAGGTCCGAGCACTGATGGTATAGACATAGACTCATCAAATAAAGTTCTTGTCGAAAACTGCGATATCAGTTGCAACGATGACAACTTTTGCCTTAAAGCAGGCAGGGATGCAGACGGATTGAGAGTTAACAGACCCACAGAATACGTTGTAATCAGAAATTGTATCTCAAGACAAGGCGGAGGTTTATTTACCTGTGGCAGTGAGACCTCAGGCAGCATAAGAAACATTGTTACATATAATATGAACGGTTTCGGCACGAGTGTAGGATTACGATTTAAGTCAGCGCTTAACAGAGGAGGCATCATCGAAAATATTTACATCGCAAATGTAAACATGAAGGATGTCAGGGATCCATTCCAGATAACATTAAACTGGAATCCGAGCTACAGCTATTCGAAACTGCCTGAGCCATACGTTTGGGACAGCATTCCCGATCACTGGAAAGTAATGCTCACACCGGTTGAAAAATCAAAAGGTTTGCCAAAAGTCAGAAACATTCATTTTACTAATGTCAAATCCGTAAACGGCAAAACAGCAATGATTTGCGAAGGTGTCGAAAACTCTACAATAGATTCATTATATTTGAAAAATGTTGATATTGTAGCCGGTTCCCCCGGCAGGCTCTACTGGGCTAAGGACTGGAAGCTTGAAAATGTCAGGATAAGCGGAGAAAACGGAGCAAAAGTTGATACAAAAGAAACAAATAATGTACCTTTATACGATTAATATTGTGTGATGGAGCTCCCTGCTTACCTGAGCATGGAGCTTTAGTTGCGTATATTATATAAATTGCCTTTAGTTAAATCAGATCATGAAAAAATTCCTTGCCATTGTTGCTCTTACAATAACAATTACTATGCCTTCGCAAGCAAAGAAGGCACAGGCACCTATTGACAGGGAAGCCCTGGTAAAAAGGCATATTGTCATAAATACTGCATTTGACTCATTAACTTCATTGTCAGTGGGCAACGGTCAGTTTGCGTTTACAGTAGACGCAACCGGATTACAGACCTATCCCGAATTGTATTCAAACGGAGTACCCCTTGGTACTCAATCGCAATGGGGCTGGCACAGCTTCCCAAACGTAAATAATTACAAACCTGAAGAAACTTATAAAACTTATGACTACCACGGCAGACAAGAACCCTATGCCGTTCAGTTTAATGAAAAAGGGCGAAACCAGGAAGCTGCCGACTATTTCAGGGAAAATCCCCACAGACTACATCTGGGCATCATAGGACTTGACATCAGGAAAAATGACGGTTCGCAGCTGCAGGCATCTGAAATTACCGGCATAAATCAATCTCTTCAGTTGTGGGATGGTTTCATACAAAGCACATTTAACGCAGATGGAGGACAGGTTTCAGTTAAAACTATTTGTTTGCCTGATGAAGACCGTATTTCTGCAAAAGTCAATTCAACATTGTTTACAGACAAAAAGCTTTCAGTAAAAATTAAGTTTCCTTACCCTTCAGGCAAACATTCAGATGACGCCTGCGACTGGAACAACCCTGATAAACACAGGACAAGCATAATCGAACAAACCGGTAATTATGTCGTACTCGAAAGGACAATCGATAACGACCATTACTGGATGACGATTGTCTGGGAAGGCAATGCAACTTTCAAAGAAGTTACTAAACACGATTACCGCCTGATACCCGGACAAGATGAATTATCCTTCAGCTGCAGGTTTCACCGTGTGAAACCATTGATTGTTAACAGAAATGGATTCAATAACGATCTAAGTAAGACTGTAAAATGGTGGAACGACTTCTGGAAATCAGGTGGAGCAGTTGACTTCTCCGCATGCAAAGATCCAAGAGCCTTTGAGCTCGAAAGAAGAGTAGTCCTCTCACAATATCTTTTGGCAATACAATGCGCCGGAGAATATCCTCCTCAGGAAACCGGACTGACATACAA
>CAZCPI010000340.1:0-2328 GCA_964500535.1 uncultured Bacteroidales bacterium | reverse complement strand
ATACAACAGGTGCAATTTATGGTGTCAGAATACTAAAAAAATAAAACATGAAAAACGTAAAAACAATTATCGTATTATTTGGAATTCTTCTTTTGAGTATGAATTCATTTTCACAGGACAAAAACTTCTACATTTATTTATGTCTTGGTCAGTCGAATATGGAAGGAAATGCCAGAATTCAACATCAGGATTCAACAGTTGATGGTCGTTTTCAAATGCTGGCAGCAGTAAATATGCCTGACAGAGGACGAACAATGGGTAACTGGTATCCAGCTGTACCTCCATTATGCAGAAACCGTACAGGTCTGACTCCTGCAGATTATTTTGGAAGAACTATGATAGAAAATTTACCTGAAAAGGTAAAAGTAGGTGTTGTAATGGTTGCAATTGGCGGTTGCAAGATTGAACTTTTCGATAAAGATAATTATCAATCATATGTTTCTACCGCACCGGGCTGGTTGAAAAATATGGTAAAAGAATATGATGAAAACCCATACGGAAGATTAGTCGAAATGGCTAAAACAGCACAAAAGTCAGGCGTTATTAAAGGTATCCTTTTACATCAGGGAGAATCCAATACAAATGATTCTATCTGGCCAAAAAAGGTGAAGCTGGTTTATGACAATCTGATAAAAGATCTTAATCTGAACCCGAAAAATGTACCGCTGATTGCTGGTGAGGTTGTGAATTCTGATCAGGGTGGAGTTTGTGGAAGTATGAATAATATTATAAATAAACTTCCTGAAACCATACCTAATACGTATGTTGTACCTTCAAATGGTATTCCTGCAGCAGGAGACCATTTGCATTTCACAGCTGAAGGATACAGAATACTTGGTAAAAGATATGCTGAAACATTGCTGGCATTACCTGATTACAAAAAAATAAAAAAGTAAATATCAATAATTCATTTCATGAATAAACTAAATAGTCTTAAATATCTGGTTTGTGCAGCATTAGTTACATTTTCAAATTTTGCTCCCGCTCAGGAAAAAGCAAAAAATCCTGTGATTTTTGCTGATGTTCCCGATATGTCAATGGTAAGAGCCGGAGATACATATTATATGAGCAGCACTACAATGCATATGATACCGGGGGTACCTGTTATGAAATCTAAAGATCTCACTAACTGGGAAATGGCAAGTTACGCCCAGCCTTTTTTGGCAGACAATGATGCTATGAATCTTAAAGGAAGAGGAGCTTATGGCCAGGGCACCTGGGCAAGCAGTATCCGCTATCACAATGGACTGATTTACCTTTCTGTATTTTCAAATACATCCGGTAAATCTTACATATTCTCAACAGAAGACCCTTCAAAAGGGGATTGGAAAACTATTGTACTGCCGCGTTCTCTACATGATCAGACACTGTTCTTTGATGATAACGGGAAAACTTACATTATCTGGGGTAATGGAAAACTAAATATTATTGAGTTAACTCCTAATCTGACCGGATTTGTAGAAGGCAGTGAACGCGTTTTGATAGAAAATGCAAGCAAGCCAGCCGGTTCGGGTGGACTTGGTGCTGAAGGTTCACAACTTTTTAAAGTAAACGGCAAATATTATCTTTATAATATATCATGGCCTACCGGTAAATGTCGTACTGTCATTGTTCATCGTGCCGACAATATTAACGGACCATGGGAGGGTAAAGTTGTATTACAGGATCAGGGAGTTGCTCAGGGTGGATTAGTTGAAACACCTGACGGCAAATGGTTCTCATACCTGTTTCAGGATCATGGTTCTGTCGGAAGAATACCTTTCCTTGTTCCTGTAAAATGGGAAGATGGCTGGCCTGTGCTTGGCGTTGATGGTAAAGTGCCTGAAACATTGGACCTCCCTGCAGGCAGGGGTTTGATACCCGGTATTGTTAATTCAGATGAATTCACCAGGAAAGAGGGCGATGCAAAGCTTCCTTTGGTTTGGCAATGGAATCATAATCCTATCGATGATTGCTGGTCAGTTACTGCGAGAAAAGGTTATTTGCGCCTGACTACAGGACGTATTGACAGCTTGTTCCTTATGTCAAGAAACACTTTGACTCAACGCACAATCGGACCTGTTTGTACAGGATCAACCTGTCTTGAAGTAAAAGGAATGAAAGATGGCGATATAGCAGGTCTTGGTCTATTGCAACGTCAGTTTGGTCAGGTAGGTGTAAAATGTGAAAAAGATGGCAAATACATCATTATGATCCTCGGACAAAAAGGTAGTCCTGTAGAAGTAGCAAAGATTCCGCTTAAAAAGAGCAAAGTATTCGTAAAGATTGAGTGCAATTTTATCGACAAAAAAGATCTTGCTGATTTCTATTATAGTCTTGACGGAAAAA
>CAZCPI010000339.1:0-2334 GCA_964500535.1 uncultured Bacteroidales bacterium | reverse complement strand
CTTTGGACATGCTAAGTATGACAAAAGTCAATTCAGGAGTTGGCTTAGCTCATTTAGGAGGTGGTTTGTTAGGTTTTATTTATGGTTTCCCTGCCGGAAAAGGAAAAGATATATTTTCATGGGCAAAAGTTTTGTCATGCAGAATATCAGGTATCTTCAAAAGGAAACCGGTTATGAAAGTGAAATATAACAGATCCGGAAATGAAAAAGCCAACCGTGTTGATGATATTGACAGGGAATACAATAAAAAAAAGAAAAACGATGCTGAGCGTCTGGATGCAATACTGGATAAAATTAAAATATCCGGATATGACAGTCTCTCTCAGGAAGAAAAAAAAGAATTGTTTGATTTCAGTAATAAATCTGTTTGATTTTTTGATCTTGTATAGATTTTAATGTGGGTAAAAAGTCATTATTGAAAGGAGCTTTCAATTTTCTGCATTCAGTAATTCTGGTTGTGAATGTTGTAGTGGTGATTTTATTGTTGTTGACAGGATATTCTTATATGGTGAAACCTGAAAACTCAATAATATTTCCATTTTTGTGCTATTTATTCCCTGTTGTTTCGCTTGCAAATATCTTTTTTCTTTTTTACTGGTTATTCAGATGGAAGATCTGGATTATTATACCTGTTACAGGCATTTTATTAACTCTTGGCGTTCACAGAGCATGGTTTCCTGTTGCATTTTCAGCTAAGGAAATGCCTGAAAGAACTTTCTCTATACTTACCTATAATATCCAGTATCTGGAATACCATTTTGAAGATAATGGTGATAAAGTGCATCCCGCTATAAGGTATATTCAAAAAACTGATGCGGATATAGTATGTTTACAGGAAGTTGGAGAAATTGTTTTGAATAAAATAAAAAACAAAAGAGAATACCGTAAGGCTTTAAAATCATATCCTTATATCAAATCCGGCTCTTCTGAAGGTCTTTATTCGGTAATTTGTTTGTCGAAATACCCCTTTATTAACAGTACCAGAATAAAATATGAAAGCAAGTCTAATTCATCTTTCCGTTATGAAGTTCTTGTAGGTGATGATACTATCAGAATAGTTAATAATCACCTGGAATCCAATAAACTGGATCCTGTTGAAAAGAAGAAGTACTCTACAACGCTTAGAAACAGGGAATCAAAAAATATATCCGAGCTGGCAAAAATTCTTGGTAATAAAGTTGGTTCGGCAACTTCTATCAGAGGGCAACAGGCTTTAAAAGTACATGAGACGATTTCCGATTCTCACTACAGAACTATAGTTTGTGGTGATTTCAATGATGTTCCCGGATCATATACTTATCGTAAGATTCGTAATGGTCTGTCTGATGCATGGATTGAAAAAGGTTTCGGATGGGGGAATACATTCCATGACAATTTATTTCTTTTCAGAATTGATTACATACTTCATTCCAGGGATATGGAGTGTGCTGAATGCAGGATTGACAGAGTAAGATATTCGGATCATTATCCGCTCAGGGCAAAACTAGTCCTTAAATGAGTACAACTTCAGATTATGCAGAAATATTACTGCCTCTACCTCTTGAAGGCACTTTTACATATTCGATACCTGATAATTTAAAACCGGATATTGAAACCGGGCATATAGTTATTGTTCCTTTTGGAGCCGGGAAATATTATGCCGGTGTAGTCCTGGGATTTAGCGATAATAAGCCTGAAGGTTTCAGAATAAAGGGAGTACGTAATATTATTGAAGGGATAAAAATTGTAAACAATACTATAATTGATTTTTGGAAATGGCTTTCTGATTATTACATGTGCCCTTTAGGTGAGGTCTTTAAGGCTGCTATGCCGTCGGGTTTCAGGCTTGAAAGCAATGATGCTGAATGTATTGGTTTCAGCGAAATAAGAAAAGATGTTTTTGTAAGATTAACTGAAAAAATGGCAAACGATGCTGCTTTACTGAATATTACAGAAACAACTTTGGTAAAGGCCAAAAAACAGCATGAAGTCTTCATTAAATATCTTCAGCTTTCAGGTTTTGAGTTTAATAATGAGGAAATATTACCTGTACTCAGGAAGGATCTATTTACAAATGCCGGAGCAAATTACGAAGCGATAAATGCTTTGTGCAAAAAGGGTATACTTGAATATTATGAAAAGGAAGCAACAGTTTGTACTTCTCAGGGTATTATACTTAAGGACCCGTCAATACTGAATGAGTTTCAGTTAAATGCACTCGCCTCCATTAAAAGCAATTTTCTCACTAAAAATGTATGCCTCCTTTATGGTTATACATCATCAGGAAAGACTGAAATTTACATTCACCTGATTATGGACTGTTTGTCTTCGGGTAAAAATGCTCTTTTTCTCGTT
>CAZCPI010000338.1:0-2337 GCA_964500535.1 uncultured Bacteroidales bacterium | reverse complement strand
ATTGGAACGAATATTGATATTACCAAACAGAAAGAAACAGAGCTTGAGCTTGAAGAGCTTGTACAAACCAAAAACAAGATTTTCTCAATTATAGCACACGATCTCAGAGGCCCGATTGGTAGTTTTATGCCTATTTTGGATATCCTTACAGGTGATATTAAAATTGAAGAATCAGAAAAGAAGTATTTTCTGGAAGAGCTTAAAGTTTCTGCAAAATCAACATTTGATTTGCTTGATAACCTTTTAAACTGGTCAAGAAGTCAGACGCAGAGTATTAAGCTGAATCCAGGTAATTATCCTGTTGACCTGATAATTGATAATATTATAAATATCTTAAAACCTTTAGCACAGGGCAAATCGATTAGTATTACTAAGGATACTAAAGAGGCATTAAGTGTTTATGTAGATATTGATACTATCTCTCTTGTCCTGAGAAACCTGATTGCCAATTCCATAAAGTTTACACCTGAGGGTGGTCAAATAACTGTTGGCACTGTTAAATCTGAAGACATGGTTAACGTTTATGTTAAAGATACAGGAGTCGGCATGAAAGAGTCTGTATTGGAAAATCTGTTTAAGGTGAAATTTAACACTACAACAAGAGGTACAAATAATGAGATAGGTTCGGGTTTAGGTATTGTGCTATGTAAAGACTTTGTTGAGAAAAATGGCGGAAAGATTTGGGCTGAAAGTGAAGTAGGCAAGGGTACAACGTTTACATTCAGTGTTCCGGTTTCGTCCGGTAATTAACTTAAGCGATAGTAAAATATAAAAACAGGGGTGTACTGAAAATTTCAGGCACCCTTGTTGTTTACGTTAGAAATCTCTGCTTTTCAGCATTGCTCTCTGTTAGTTTTAAAAGTCTTCAGTCTGGTTTCAAGATCATCATATTGATCATCTTTAATAAATGAAGTACAGACCCTCAGCCCTTGCTGGTTGCTTCCGGTAGTCTCGAGTGAGATGGCGCTTATACCGTAAAACATAAGTTCTTTCATCAATTGGCTCCCGGTCAGCCCCGGATAATTGACAGTAAAATAAAATCCGTCAGCAAGATCTTCGCCCAGGTCATTGTCATAAACAATGTAGAAACCATTGTCAATAAAGATTTTCTTGACCTTTTCAGCCCTGTTGCCGTACTCTTTGACAACATCGATAAAGTTATAAGTGCCTTCACAAGCAGCTTTAAGTATGGCTGCAAATGCATATTGAGCAGAATGACTTGTGCCGGCAGAAAGCGAATAAAGAACTCTGTTGACCAGAATATTTCCAAATTCACCTGTGCCATATTGTTTAGTCAGATCCTCAAATACTCTGTTGAATAATTTCTCTGAAACCGCGACAAAACCAATTCTTTGTCCTGCATAACTGAATGCCTTGGAACCGGAAATAAGCATTACAAAATTGTCGGTATATTTTCCTACAGATGGCTGGAAAGGAGGTTGGAATGGTTTGCTTAAGTCTTTACGGAAATCCATTGCGAAATAGGCAAGATCCTCCATTACGACTACGTCATATTTATCAGCCAGTTCTCCAATCATTTTGAGTTCTGAGTCCTGCAGGCAGAACCAGGCAGGATTATTAGGATTAGAATATAATATGGTAGATATAGTCCCTTTTGAAAGTCTGGTTTCAAGCTCATCCCTCAGGGCTTCACCCCTGAAGTTAAATGCGTCGATAGATTCATACGGACATTCCAGCATGGTAACCTGAATCTTTTGTACGGGGAAACCGGGGTCAATGAATAGTATTCCTTTTCTTGACTTGAATCGCTGGCTGCAGGTAATAAATGTAGCCATCGTTCCCTGCATGGAGCCGGTAACAGGTGTACAGCAATATGCCGGTATATCAACATCAATAAATGCCTTTACAAACTGTGATGCGTATTTTTTAAATTCAGGTATTCCCTGAAGTGGAGGGTAGATGGATGCTACTCCATTTTTTAAAGATTCAATCTCAGCATTGACTCCAATTTCTGATGCGGGAAGCCCCGGAACGCCCATTTCCATATGGATAAAACGTTTTCCGGTTAATTTTTCAATTTTATTTGAAATATCAACAATTTCTCTGATAGTGGCTTTTCCGAATTCCGGCAGATTATATTCGTCTATAACAGATTGAACAACAGTGGGGTCAAATGGAGTCTCTTTCATTATGATTTTTTCTTAACAGGCACAAAAGTACAAAAACCCGCTGAAGTTGAAAAAAAACTTTTTTACAAAGCTTGCAGATTTGAGAAATCTGCCTATCTTTGCATCCGCAATCGCGAAACGATAGCAACCCACAAAACGGTGTGGTAGTTCAGCTGGTTAGAATACCTGCCTGTCACGCAGGGGGTCG
>CAZCPI010000337.1:0-2341 GCA_964500535.1 uncultured Bacteroidales bacterium | reverse complement strand
ATGGTTGTTATTGTTAGCGAACAGAGCATATAAGGCACAGTATCTTTTTTGGTATTGTGCCTTGTTTTTTATTAGTCACTATACAGTTACTATACAGATGAATCAGAGTTCATCCGGTTCTTGCGTAGCTTCATGTAATCCAGCGTCCAGTATTTATACTGTGGCTACTCCGGGCAACTAACATTCGATAGTGTAACATTGCCGTCTTTATCTTTGCATTGAAACCAAGAACCTGATTCGTTTTCATGCGTAATTGGTTTTTGTTTCACATCTGCAATTGTTTTTTTGGGTGAATCCTTAAATGAATTGGGTTCCGTGTAGGTTCTTACATTACGGAGGTTCATGGGTACGCAACGATTTTCATCCACCCTCCACTGAAGAGGCATCAGTATTCTTTCTTCGTCTGTCATGTATTGCTCGCGATACATCTTAAATTGATTTGTCATGTTGTTTTCGTCAGGGAAAAGTTCGCGTGCTTTTGACATATGCTGATTTCTTAATTGCATTAGTGAAATAGTACCACCAGTGCATATCATTTTAATACTGGCCATCATGGCTTTGTTTCTGGCTTTGAGTTGTTCTTCTTGTTTCTTCTTCATCTCTAATCGCCATTTTTCATGCCCAGAAATACATTTGTTCGGGCCATAGCCTCTTTGTGTGTTTTCGCGGACTAAAACATTATCTTCAAAAACAAGTGTGTATGCGAAATCACCAGAACCACAATTATAAAGCCATTCCTCATCGGACCTTTCAACCCAACTGCGACTACCAGACGTGTTGGCGTAATATCCTCTATACGTAGATTTCATAGGTGGCGGATTGCCTTCTTCCCATGCCCTTATCACAGTAAAGAGATCAGGACGGCCACATTTTCTATGAACCGTATCCATATCCTCACCGATATGAACGATTTGGTCTCCACAGCGGAGGGCTAAGCAATCAGCCGTTGTCAGTAGCAGAATAAAGCACAAAGCGGGGGTAAATATGTAACGAGCCGTTCTGTTCATTTTGACGACTCCAAAAAAGATAACTTGGTACTAACGAGTCCTTTCCTTCACGGATATACACTTGCTCTTGCCATAACCTCTCGTTGGCGTTTCTTCCTTGACAAAAACACCATCTTCAAATGTGAGTGCATACACAAAGTCATTCTCACCGCAATTATAATGCCATATTTCGGTCGTTGTTTCCTCTTGCTGGTAGCCGCCGGTTGTATAGGTATTTGATCGTTTGTATTCAGTCCCCGAAGCGAATGTGCCTTTTGTCTCTTTCTTTTTCCCGGTGATATATTCCGGTTCACCGCATTTATACAGCACCGCAGCCATGCTTTCTCCACGGGTAACAATTTCTTCACCACAACGAAAGGCCAGGCCACTGGATGGGATTGAAAGCGTAGCAACGCACAACATCATGGCAATAGAAAAATAAACGGGCTTCATTTTGATCCTCCAAATGACTTTGTCTTTTGAGCAAATTGCAGCTGAGGTTATCGATCTGAGGTAAATTACTATGCGATACACCAGCATATAATGTCAAGTTGAAATCAAGAAGGCTATTTGAGCAAAAAATATGTCAGAAGCCAGAGTGGGGGTTGTGATTATTTGGAAATTGAATCACCGTTTTTTCCTGTGCGGGGGGGAGCTTTTTCCCTAGAAAAGCATTCTTTTTGTTGTGCCGCTATCAATACCAATTGCCGTTTTTCTTGAAAAAATGAGCGAAAGTCTGTCATAGGGTATATGCAACAAAGGCTAGGGGTGCGAAGAGGGCATACCGGGGGTCGTCTCCCCTTGGAAAAAGCATTCTTTTTTTTCCGTGGGCGTTTCTGTTTGCTTATCGCTCGCAAATCAATCCCATCTTGCCATGCTATGCCCTACCCTGCCGATCACAAATCAAAGGCCAAAAAGAATACCAAAGGGAACCTGTTTTCTTGCCAAAAGTGGGAACATAGTGGGAATTTTTAACGCGGAAAAGAAAAAGGACTTAAGTCGTTGTCGCTAAGTCCTTGATTTTATTTGGCTGGGGAACAAGGATTCGAACCTTGATTAACGGAGTCAGAGTCCAAAAAAACCAAAAAATTTAACCCCTTGATCTAACGTCTGATTTCCCGTAACTTATCAGAAATACACATAATATACGGTTCCGTCTTTTCCCTTCTATTCTATCTGTTCCTGCTGTTTTCCCTTGTTTCTATCACGATTTTATCACAGGTGTATATCGGACTTTTAGTCCGGAGTCCATCAATGATCGACATCTGCTGACATAGTATCTTAAATTTTATTAAGAGTTAACACTACTGTCCGGAATAGTTAGTACATAAAGTTTGTAATGGCTTAACATATTT
>CAZCPI010000336.1:0-2351 GCA_964500535.1 uncultured Bacteroidales bacterium | reverse complement strand
GCAGGTACGACTTTTCATTTCACTTTACAATAAGTAATACAGGTATTTTTATCAATTCACACACTATGTAACCGGTGAAGCTTTAAATGATAAAGCTTCAGCCTTATTTGAAACAAAACCTAAAACATCTGTTTCAAAAATCTAAAACCCTTTAAATACATTTACACCCATAAGATTCAGGTCGGTTTCGCCGATCGGAAATCTCTTTTTTTAAGTGTGAAACGAGCATTTCAGCTGAAACACCCTGATAAGTGTAACCTTGGAAATCAAAAATACTATTATATGAAGACCCGTATTATTCTGTTACTTACAGCGCTGACATGTCTTAGCGCGCAAGCAAAGCAAAGTGTAAATAAAACCAGTACGCCATTTACAAATCCCGTTATGTGGGCAGACGTGCCGGATATGTCAATAACCAGAACCGGCAAAGACTATTATCTGATAAGTACAACCATGCATCTGATGCCCGGAGCACCTGTAATGAAATCACAGGATTTGGTGCATTGGGAGATAGACAGCTACGTTTTTGACAGTCTCACAGACAATTCAAAATATGACCTCATTGACGGTACGGTTTACGGACGCGGGCAATGGGCTTCATCGATCAGATACAATAAGGGAAAGTATTATGTACTTTTTTCACCAAATGATCAGCCATTCAGATCTTATATATTTACTACTTCAAACCCTTCTAAAGAAAAATGGAAATTGCATACCAGAATGCAGCATTTTCACGATGCATCACTTTTTTTTGACGAAGACGGCAGAGTTTATGTATTCTCAGGAACGGGTTCACTTAGAGAATTAAAAAGCGACCTTACCGATGTGAAACCTGATGGCGTAGACATGAAGATTTTTGAAAGGGACGCTGATGAAAACGGACTTCTCGAAGGCAGCCAGGTAATCAAACACAACGGAAAATATTATTTGCTGATGATTTCATGGCCGAGAAACAAACCACGCCGTCAGGTATGTTATCGTGCAGACAATATTACCGGCCCTTACGAAAAGAAAGTCATCCTTGAAGATAATTTCGCCGGTTTCCCTTATTGCGGACAGGGATCAATCATAGATGATATTAATGGTAACTGGTACGGTTTGATATTTCAGGACAGAAACGGAGTCGGACGTGTTCCGTTACTGATGCCTGTACGCTGGGTAGATGGCTGGCCAATGCTTGGCAATGAAGAAGGCAAAGTGCCATTAAACTGGGAAGTACCATTAAAACCAAAAGATAATGGCAGACGCATAGTCGAAAGTGACGATTTCTCAGGCAAAGTGCTTAAAAAGAACTGGCAATGGAATCACAATCCCGTGAATGATGCCTGGTCACTTACGGAACGTAAAGGATACCTGAGGCTAAAGACAAGCCGTGTTGTCGAAAATCTTTTTGCAGCTCCAAACAGCATTACACAACGTATGGAAGGCCCTGTATGTACCGGCGTTATAGCAATGGACATTTCAAATATGAAAAACGGTGATGTTGCCGGGCTGAGTGCATTCAATGGCGACGCAGGCGTTTTGTCAGTTAAAATGGAAGGAGACAAAAAATACCTTACAATGTCTTCAAATTCGGTTTCACTTGATAAAGACAAAATCATCACCGGAGTGAAAGTTGAAGAAACGGGCAGGGTAGAGGTAAATCAAAACATCATTTATCTGCGTGTGGACGGAGACTTTAACCTGAGAAAAGATCTTGCAACCTTTTATTACAGCACAGACAACCGCAACTGGACACAGATAGGCAAAGAATACCGAATGATTTTTGATTACCGCAGACTGTTCATGGGCTCCAAATTTGCCATATTTAACTATGCAACCCTCGAAACCGGCGGCTATGTTGACATAGACTACTTTAAATATACAAGAAAGAATTAAAATCACTATTTTCGCAGGCAACTTAGAGTAACATGAAAATCAGGACATGGATGATTTTGTTGCTCGGTTGCCTTTGCGTCAATGGAATGCAGGCAAACGAGCTTGCTGATACCTTGCAGACAAGGCTGGATAATTACAATCTGGAGAAACCGAACATCAACCTTTACGTCCATCTGGACCGAAACATATACTCTCCTGAAGATACAATCTGGTTTAAAGCCTACATGTTTGCGCCTATCCGCAACGAAGTGCTTTATGTCAGGATCACAGACCGCAAAAAAAACAAAGTACTCGAAAAGCAATTTCCCATGTACGACATCAGGTCGCACGGAGAGATATGCCTGCCTGATACACTCTCAGAAGGCAAATACTATTTCTATGCATACACAGACCAGATGATAAGTCTGAATTCCGGTGCGCGCATTCCCCGCTGCTCTGCGGCGGGGTTAGCGCAAAATGATTTATACCTATAC
>CAZCPI010000335.1:0-2356 GCA_964500535.1 uncultured Bacteroidales bacterium | reverse complement strand
CCCAACCAATATTGTCCATTTTACCAACATTCATAAAGCTTACATTGCTGAAACCGGATGTTGAAGGTAAAACAAGATTTGTAAACAAAAGGTCATTTGTACTTTTATAATAGTAGTCATAATCGACCGCTATCCTTCCGTCAAATAAAGAAAGGTTTCCGGCTATATAGGCTTGCGTCGACCTTTCCCACCTAAGGTTGGATAACTGCAGATTGCCGGGATAAGTACCAACTGTCCCCAAATATTCGTATGGGTAAGTCTTGTAGTTGCTGTACTGTAAATAATTGCCGGACGGCTCATTACCATTTACGCCCCAACTACCTCTGATACTGAAATCAGTCAGCCATTTAGAGAATGATGACATGAAAGGCTCACCTGAAACACGCCAGCGTGCAGACATTGAAGGAAAAATACCATATCTGTAGTTTGCTCCGAATTTTGAACTTCCGTCTCTTCTTATTGTAGCATCAAGGAAATATCTGTCAAGTGCTCCGTAATGTACCTGCCCGAAAACAGCGTTACTTCTGTATTGTGAAACCCCTGAATAAAATCCAGTTGATGTATTGCCTGCAATAACTCCACTCGTAGGATCCTGCAAAGAGGATGAAGCCGAACTGGCAGTATTAACTGAATAGGATTCAGACATCGAAGACTCAGTATTTGCTCCCAGCAACATTTGCAAACTATGTTTTTCTCCAAGATTTGGTGTCCAGAACAATTTGCTGTATGTCTGAGTCATGAAACTTTCACCATCATATTCGTAAGCCCTGTTCACATTTATATCTGTCCAGTCCAGGCCGGTGGCCGTTTGAGGCAGAAAAGATTTGTCCTTGTTATTGCCGACATCAAAACTGATATCCATAACAAACCTCAGGGTCGGTGCTATCCTGTAATTAATATTGAATTTCGGAACTATCTTTTCACTAAGGATTCTGTAATGTCCCTTATAAGCCAAAGCTACCGGATTATAATTTCTGCTTCCTTCTCCCTGGGTTTCAGTATAAGTGCCCTGCTGATTTGTCTGGGGAGTAAAATAATTAGAAGTCATGATGCCGGTTTCAGTCCACTCGAACACACTCTGGTTGGGCATCTTTGTGTATGATCTTGAACGAATAGAATTCAGATAATTTCTTTGGTTGTCACTGTGAGTATATGAAACATCGGCTGAAAACCTCAACTTTTCAGAAACATCGTAGTCAATATTCATACGGGTACTTAATCTGGAGAAGTTAGTTCCGATAGTCGTACCATCCTGATCCCAGTAACTCGTCGAGAAACGGTATCTTACTTTTGCGGTACCACCCGATATTGCAACTGAATGTGACTGAATACTTCCATTTCGGGTAATTTCATCAATCCAGTTGGTATTTTGTCCGTAATTATAATAGTAATATGGATTATTGGTATCATAAGCGAATTCAGGATTGGTAAGCATACTCATTTGTTGGCCTGAATTTAACCATTCTTCAAGTATCAGAGTAGTGTACTGGTCTCCGGACAATGTTGGTATTGATGCCGGTTGATGAGTTACGGTACCCTGGAAATTATAGGAAATGCTTGGAGGTCCAATAGCTCCGCGTTTTGTTGTAATCTTCAAAACACCATTTGCTGCTTTTGATCCATAAATAGCTGTGGCAGCAGCATCTTTCAATACTGCAATTTCAGCAATATCTTCAGTTGCTATATTTAACAATTGAGAATACTCTTCTTCTGTTGCGTTTGCAAAATCGAAATCTCCTACTTTAGTATCAAAAATCACATCATCCACAACAATAAGAGGTTCAGAGGATCCGTTTATGGAAGTTGTGCCACGTATTCGTATTGACATACCTGCACCAGGCTCTCCTGATGAAGCAACAATATCCACACCGGCCATACGACCCTGTATTGCATCATCAATAGATGCAGCTGAAAGTTCGGCAATTTCTTTAGTGTCCAGTCTGACCATTGAAGAAGTCAAATCCCTTTCGGCGATATTCATCATACCTGCATTCACCGTTTTCTTTGCTGTAATAACTGCCTCTCCCAGAGCAATGGCTTCTTCTTCGAGGTTAAGATTAATTACCGTATTAGATCCTATAGCAACAGTTTTTGTCTTGAATCCAAGGTACTTGCATGAAAGTCTGTTGGCTGTACTATTTACAAGCAAACTGTAGTTACCATCCACATCAGATACTGCTGTGGCAAGTATGCGTCCGTCCTTATCGATTTCATATACATGCGCCATAGGTAATGAGCCTTTATCAAGAGCTGAAATTACTTTACCTCTGATAAGAATTTTCTGCTGTGCCTGAAGTCCGTTATTTATTGCAAAAATGAATCCGGTCAACAGGAATAATATGATTAAGCTTTTATG
>CAZCPI010000334.1:0-2358 GCA_964500535.1 uncultured Bacteroidales bacterium | reverse complement strand
TTGACGTACGTATGGCGTAAGAATGGCGTAGATAATACGATTAAATTATTTGGAGATTTTTAAGGATGCAACTAATCTTGCTTCAAATTTAATAATGGATGGCACAAACAGAATTCAGGAAAAAACTTATTGATTACAGGAAGGCCAAAGGATTAACTCAGGAGGAGCTTGCTGAAAAAAGCGGTATTTCAATCCGAACGATTCAGCGAATAGAAACCGGAGACGTTTTACCCAGGGCTTATACGATCAAAGTTCTTTCTGACTATCTGGGGATCGGTTATTTCGACGGTATCTATACCGGTCAGAGCATTGTCGAGAATAACACGGTTTCAGACTCCGGGGTTTCACCAACAAATGAATCGGGAGTTGATTTTGGAGAAGCCGTTATTGAGAAGCATACCGCATTATGGTATTTAAAAGATTTGTTCAACTTAAAAACAAAAACAATGAAAAAGGTTTCAATTTTACTAACGACATTATTTCTTGTGGGATTTGGTTTATTTGCTTTGACTTCAGACTTGATGGCTCAGGATAAATCCGTTAAGTCAAACTGTATGAAAATAGAGTACAACAAAGACAAGAAAGTTCAAAGAGTTGAGGTTACATATACAAATGCTCTCACTCTGGACAGCTTATACAGCATCAAAACTACTCTTAATAAGATTGGTATAACTGTAAATTACAAATCACTTACATTCGATAATAGCAACAGATTAACAGCAATAGAGTGTCTTGTCGATTGTAATGATGGTTTTAAAGGCAGTTTTACGGCAACTTCACTCGACAAGAGCAATAAGGATAAAAGATTCGGCTTTTTCCGGGATTACGACGAAAACGCCGAAACAGCGTTCTGCACAGGTATGTGCAACTGATAGCAAAATAAACCATCCGGGTAAAGAAATGTCTAATACTGTGTTTTGTACCTGACGTACAAAATCGTTAGCTTTGCGGATATTATTCATTTCTTTACCACAAGATGAAAAAACACATGTTGATAATTGCTGCAATCATGTTGCATTGCAGCTTTCTCATTGCAAATCCTGTTCTTACTAAAGAAAAATACCTGATAGCCACGCTTTATGACTGGACTCTGGGTACTGTCAGTCAGGCCACTGGTGACTATCAGCTTATTTATGACCCGAATAAAAATGAAACCTCAGCTAAAGAAACCGATTACTGGATTATTAAAAACGTAAGAAGCAATCAATATACCTTTCAAAATGCAGGTACAAAAAAATATCTGAGATATAATCCGGCATCAACAGATCCGAAAAAGGCATTTGAGTTTTGCGATACTGAACAAAGTGATAAAACCACAAATTTCACACTTGAGGTAAAGACTGTAAACAACCTTTCATATTATCTGATACGTTCCATAGCGAACCCATCGAAAATTCTGGAAAGAAACACATCTGCGATTGATGGAGTTTACCCTATAGGTGTTAAAGAAGGAGAAGCAGCCAACAATAATTATTTTATCTTCTACGACATAAACGGAGGTTCAGCCACAGATGATGGCAAGGTTTCAATAGTAGGTCCTGTCTCGAAACCAAATCTCGGATCGTTTGCTGCATACGCGGATACATTAACTTTCAATGACAAGAAACCTGTCCCCAACACCTCTAAAAAGGAGTTTTTCCTCTCTGTCACTGAATTTCAAATGGATACTGATGTAAAGTTCAGAGTACATTACAAGATGAAAAATGCTGCACACAAATTATACATCGACAACAAACTTGTTGAAAACAACACTGATTATACATTCAGTAGAGTAAGTTCTTCTGTAAATCCTAAGATTGAAATAAAAGATGGTGCTACCTTAATCACGAGCGGATCAGTAATTTTCAGTTGCCTGCCCTTGGTTCAGATGTTTTATGACGGAGGCATCGGCTCTGCTTATGTTCTTGGCAGACTTGTAGTTACAGAACCCGATAAAACCGGCCCGCAGGAAGTGCTGTTATCAAACTTTAAGACCAGAGGCGCCTATTCCGGCGGACTTGCAAAGCATGCTTATGCTTTTAAATTAAAAGATATGTATGGTGAAGAAGCAATTGACAGGTCTTTCTTCGGACTCAGAAGTGACAATAACTGGATTCTGGATGCAATGTATATTGACCCGGGTCGTATGAGAAACAGGGTTTCAACAGATTTATGGAATGCCTTTGCAACGAAACCTTACTATTATGCCGATGAGCCTAAAATGGTTAACGGCACCAGAGGTAATTACATTGAAGTTTTCTGTAACGACTCATACAATGGTCTTTATTGCATGACGGAAAAAATTGACAGAAAGCAGCTTAACCTGAAAAAGCTTAAATATTCCGCTGATTCGACTGTTGTTACTCAGCGGGGAGCTTT
>CAZCPI010000333.1:0-2365 GCA_964500535.1 uncultured Bacteroidales bacterium | reverse complement strand
ATATAATAGAGAGTAGAAAATATGTCTTCATGATTTAGTTTGAGTGGGAAATTTTCAAATTTATCCTTGCTTCTGCTCAACCTTGCAAGGGGCATTTCATTACTTTTAGGGCAAATCCATATCTGATTATCGGCATCTGCATATATATAATTAACCTGATCTTTGATTGCACCGGGGGCGAAATACTGTTTAAGTTTATCAGATGCAGGATCATATCTGAATACTCCCTGTCCGTTAGTTGAAAACCATATTTTACCATTTTGGTCGATAGTAATATTAGTGATCATTGAGTTAACTGATACACCTTTGGATGTCTTTTTATTGAAAAAATCGAATGAATCTGATTTATAATCGTATATATAAACTCCGGCATCAGTAGCTATCCATATCTTACCTGACTTATCTTCAATAAGAAAATTTATGTAATTACTGCCCAAGGGCTTATAGCTCTTATTGTTAATCAGATAGTTCTTTATGTTTATGCCGTCAAAACAGTTTAAACCTTCTTCAGTTCCAATCCATATATAACCCCTTCTATCCTGTAAAATTGACCTGACAATATTTGATGTTAAACCATTTTCAACGGTGTAATGTCTGAAATTTAAGGACTTGCCCAAATAACTTTTTACCTGGTTTTCAGATATCGGAGGTCTCTTATCCGGTTCCGTGGCTGAAACAATTGTGACAGTTAATAAGAGGACACATGAACAAATCACAAACAAAAGGAAGCTGGCATGTTTTAACCGGATTTTCATACGTATTTTTTCATTTTTACATTATGGCAAGATATTATCACCTTAATGCTGATCTGTAATCAATTAAACAGATTTGGTGGTTTAGATTTTTTTATTTCGCGAATAATCTGCAATAGTAATTGAAATTTAGCAATTTATACAGCTGAATATCTCTTAATTTTCTTCAAAAAAATGTTATAAAACATATATTATGCTATCTATCATCGGAATTGTACAATTCATCAACGGAATAATGGCAGTACTTTTGTATCGAAGTTCATTAGGTTAACAACAAATAGGTAAAGTTGATAGGTATGATTTATTTATTAGAACAAACATGGAGATGGTATGGCCCTAACGATCCTGTAAGCCTTTGGGACATACGTCAGGGAGGAGCTACAGGAATAGTGACAGCATTGCATCAGATTCCAAACGGAGAAGTCTGGACTGTTGAAGATATCATGGAACGCAAAAACATGATTGAAGCTGTCGGTCTGAAATGGTCAGTTGTAGAAAGTGTGCCTGTACATGAGCATATCAAAACACAAACAGGAGATTTTAAGAAATATATTGAAACTTACAAGCAGTCAATACGAAATCTTGCAGCATGTGGTATCTACACTGTAACTTATAATTTCATGCCTGTTCTTGACTGGACGCGCACAAATCTTGCTTACACATTACCTGATGGTTCAAAAGCTCTTCGCTTTGAGATGGCAGCATTTGTAGCGTTTGATTTGTTTATACTGAAACGCCCCGGAGCTGAAAATGATTATACTGCTGAAGTAATAGCTAAGGCAAAAGCCCGTTTTGAGTCCATGAGCGATGAAGAAAAGTATACACTTACCCGTAACATGATTGCAGGTCTGCCTGGTTCAGAAGAAAGCTTTACAGTTGAACAGTTCCAGGAAGCATTGGACCGTTATAACGATATAGATGCAGAAAAGCTTAGAGATAATCTGATTTATTTCCTTTCTGAAATTTGCCCTGTAGCTGATGAAGTTGGTGTAAGAATGGTTATACATCCTGATGATCCTCCAAAATCTGTTTTAGGTCTTCCCCGTATTTTGAGTACAGCAAAAGATTACGAATTACTGCTGGAAGCTGTCCCAAATGAATCAAATGGTTTATGCCTTTGCACTGGTTCTTTTGGTGTACGAGCAGATAATGATATCGTTGATATGATTGAAAAATTCGGAGATCGTATTGACTTCGTTCATCTCAGAGCGACAAAAAGAGATGCTGAAGGTAATTTCTTCGAAGACAATCACCTTGAGGGAGACATAGATATGTACGAGATAATGAAAGCTATGGTTGTACTTCAACAAAAACGTCAATGCTCAATAGCTATGAGAGCCGATCACGGACATCAAATGCTTGATGACCTCAAGAAAAAGACAAACCCCGGTTATTCAGGAATTGGCTTGTTGAGAGGATTGGCAGAACTAAGAGGCCTTGAACTTGGTATATCACGCACACTTTATCCAAAAGACAATACAGAAGCATTCAGGAAAAGTCTTTTCATGAATGAGAATGTTGCAAGATAATACTAACATCATTATATTGATAGCTCCGTTGCCAAAGCAGCGGAGCTATTTTTATTTAGGGAATATTGGCTCCCTTCTCTGAAA
>CAZCPI010000332.1:0-2372 GCA_964500535.1 uncultured Bacteroidales bacterium | reverse complement strand
CCGCACCATGGCTCATTGTCCTGATCCACAACGGTAGAGTTTCCACATAAAAAGACTGTTACCACATCTTCGATTTTCTCAATCTCCAGCGCACAGACTGAAGGATTAACACCATTAAACTCCAGTGTCAGCTTCTTATCCCAGTTGCATTTTTTATATTCACGTGGCTTGATTTTTACCTTTTCCGTGGAGTCAATTGTTGAATATCTTACATTGGTTGTAAAAACAATTTCCCTGAACTCTCCCTTTTTAGTACAAACATTATCAAAGAAAAGCCTTCTGGATTCACCTCTTACAGTTGTTTTTGAATCTTTCACTCCATTTCCAATCAAAGCTTTAACTCTGTAATCGCCCTCAGGCACATTGACTGAAAAGTAGAAACCATTATCTGACATACAGGCATCACCTTCTAGAGGATCTTTTCCAAACTTAACTGACTGTGGTTTCGTCGAAAAATCAAAGCCATAATTGGTTTGCTCAGAATACAATTTGTTACTGTCAATTTTTATATATCCCTTTTTAACCTTTCCGGATCCGAAATCAAATTTCCAGGTCTGTGAATAACAATTTAAGAATGATAATAAGCATATGAATGCCAGAAAATTCCTCAGTTTCATTTTTGTATTTTTAAAGAAAGGCCGCCTTTTTGGGGGCGACCTTTCATAAAATCGACATTAGTAATTTTATTCTACAACCAGTTTGGTAGTCATATCTTTATTACCTGCATTAACTTTTACAAGATATAATCCCTTTTCAATACCACCCAGGTTTACGTTTGCCTGAGTGCCAGTGAAGCTTCCTCTCTTAACAGCCTGGCCGAGCTGGTTATAAATGGTGTAAACAGCTACACCCTGATTTTCCTGTAGTTTCATATTTACGTATTCTCTGGCAGGATTTGGATAAATCCCTGCAGACAATTCTGTCTTCTTCAAACCTGTATAAGTAGCAACACTCATAGCAGATTTCAGACGAGTCTTGTTGCCTGTATAGCTTGTGATAAACATATAATCTGTTGATAATACGTCGTCATAACTATAAGTAGGAGCTATACCATTGAGAGCTTTAGTCTTTGTTTTATAGATAGTATCACCTTCGGCTTTGAGAATCATACCGTCCTTTTCATATACAATAGCACCGGATATAGGATAATAGAAGCCCAGATTATCTGTAATTGTAACCTTCGAATTCAGGAACAAAGTACCAAAAGTAGGATCATCTTCACTTGGAACTGTACTGTAAGTAGATGTTACAGCTGTATTGATTTCCATCGGAATTTTGATGGTTTTGTTGTCGTTTACTACAACAGTGCCGTCAACGCCTTCAACATCCATACTCCATGCATAAGTCTTATCGTTAGGTAACAAATCAAGACTTGCAATACCTGTAATTGAGTCAGCAGTAGCCTGTTTTACAGTCCAGCTGTCTATCGGTGAAACCGTGGATAAAATGTCCTTGCCACTGTAGCTGCCACCGTCAATCGTAAGAGTTTTGGAATAATTTACCAAGTCTGATTTATAAACTGATGGATCAGGGAATTGTCCCATAAACTTCCTCCTGTTAATACCGTCAGTGCCAAGAGTGGTCTGATAAGTAGCTGAACTACTTGGTACGATATTACCACAGAAATCAATTCTTGGATAGTAGCTTGTATTTGGTTTGTCAACATCGGCATCTACCGGAATAAAATAGATCATATTCCACCATGCACCCTGGTAATCAAGTGAAGCTGCTGTTGTGCAACCATCTTTTGAATAAAGCATCAATTCATGACGTCCTGGTGTTGTTACCAAAGCTTCACCCATAAATAAAGCTCCTTGTTGCAAAGTTCCTGTTCCTGTTGCAGCATTCATCATTCTCAGTAAACCTGCACCCTGCATACCATTTGAATAGTCACCGGAGGATCCAGAGAAAGTTCTGGTTATTCCGTCTGTAGTTAATAACGGTTTCCCATCCATGTAAGTCGTATCAATATTACCACTGCCGGTTCTACCGGGAGCCCAACGATTTGACATATAAATGTTATAACGTCCCGGATTGAGGTTTGGAGTAACAAATGTCAGCTTACCGTTTTTAGGGAATCTGAAGTACAAAACATCACCCCAAACATAGCAGTTGTCGGATTTATCATAGGTAATACCCTGGAAGCCATAATGGCAATTATAATCCCAGTAAACTACTTCTGGTTTGTTATAATCATAATTGACAACATAAGTCGTATCACTAGTCCATGTTGTATCAATTACGGCATATGTGGTATCAACGGGTACATTGTCAAACTTAATATTTTTAAGCTCGCCCGGTTTAAATGTTTGATTTTTCATCCATGTGATTTCAGGTTGATTACACATGTCGAAATATACAGGATAAGGCAG
>CAZCPI010000331.1:0-2396 GCA_964500535.1 uncultured Bacteroidales bacterium | reverse complement strand
TTGTTATGATGGTCGCAATTTTGCTTTTTGTTCCGCGTGAGATTGTAGGTATTTGCTTCCTTGGTTTTGCAATTGGTGAATCTCTTGGTGCAAGTGCTTTGCGTATTGCGGGAGGTATCTTTACGAAGATTGCAGATATCGGTTCCGACCTTATGAAAGTTGTATTCAAGGTTAAGGAAGATGATCCACGTAATCCTGGTGTTATTGCTGACTGTACTGGTGATAATGCAGGCGATAGTGTTGGTCCTACAGCTGATGGTTTCGAAACTTATGGTGTAACAGGTGTTGCTCTTATCACATTTATTACACTTGCGGTTAAAGATCCTGATATACAGGCTAAACTTATTGTTTGGATTTTTGGTATGCGTTTCTTTATGGACTTCCTTTCAGGTTGTTCATTCTTCATAAATCAGGGTATTTCTCATAAGTTGTACAGCAAGAAAAAGGATTTTGATTTTGAAAATCCTTTAATGAGACTGATCTGGATTGCTGCGACTTTATGTATTGGTTCTGCATTCTTTATGAGTCATTTGTTATTGTATGATCTTGCTGATCCTAATGCATGGTGGAAACTTGCTTTGATCATAAGTTGTGGTATTCTTGCTGCTGTGCTTATTCCTGAGTTTACCAAGATATTTACAAGTTCTAAGTCTAAACATGTTCGTGAGATTGTCGTGGCTTCCCGCGAAGGAGGTTCTTCTTTGAATATACTTTCAGGTATTGTTACCGGTAATCTCAGCGCGTTCTGGACAGGTCTTTTACTTGCTGCTGTTATGATGGTCGCATATTTTACTGCTTCATCTGGTCTTGATATGACTCTTGGTCCTCATGCTTCAATTTTTGCTTTTGGTCTTGTTGCATTTGGCTTGTTGTGTATGGGCCCTGTCACGATTGCTGTTGACAGTTACGGGCCTGTAACTGATAATGCTCAGTCTGTTTATGAACTATCCCGTATTGAGGAGATTCCGAATATCAAAGAAGAAATTGAAAAGGATTTTGGCTTCACACCTGATTTTGAAAATGGTAAGCATTTTCTGGAAGCTAATGATGCAGCCGGTAATACTTTTAAAGCTACGGCGAAACCGGTACTTATCGGAACTGCAGTTTGTGGTGCAACTACCATGATTTTCTCTATAATTCTGCTTCTTGAAAAAGTAGGCATGCTGAATCTTTCGCTTACAGATGCTCCTGTAATTTTAGGTTTGATTTGCGGTGGTGCTGTTGTTTACTGGTTTAGCGGTGCTTCTATACTTTCTGTTACTTCAGGTGCCTACAGAGCTGTTAAGTTTATCAAGGAAACTTTTGATTTCAATAAAAAAGAAGCTGATATCGAAGATTCAAAGGCTGTTGTCAAAATTTGTACTCAATTTGCACAAAAGGGTATGTTGAACATATTTATTGCTTTGATTTCGTTTACTCTTGCTTTTGCTTTCATGGATCCAAACTTCTTTGTTGCATACCTTATATCGCTTGCTGTGTTTGGTTTATTCCAGGCTATTTATATGGCAAATGCAGGTGGTAGCTGGGATAATGCTAAGAAAGTTGTTGAAGTTGATCTTGCTGAAAAAGGTACTCCACTGCACGAAGCTGCAGTTGTAGGTGATACTGTAGGTGATCCTTTTAAGGATACTGCATCTGTATCACTAAATCCGATTATTAAATTTTCAACTTTGTTTGGTCTGCTTGCAACGGAGATTGCAATTGAAATGAAAGCAGATCCTGCCAATGATTAGTCATGGTGGATTGCTATTCCGTTCCTTGCTTTAGCTTTGGTATTTGTATGGCGTTCTTTCTTCAAGATGAGAATCCCTTACGATGTAGAACAGTCAAAGTAAACTTATTTTATTTGGTTTCCGGAGCTCTTGACGGTATTCCGTCAGGGGCTTCTTTTTTTAATGCAAAATATATCAGAAACTTTATTTTTATTGTATTTTTAATATCGTAGCCTAATGAGGGTTGCTGCTAAAATAAAGTCTTATGTATCAGAATTATAAATCTCATCTTCAATCTGAACTTGCAAGTATTCAGGAAGCCGGCCTTTTCAAAAAAGAGAGGGTGATAATTTCTCCGCAGGGAGCCGTTGTAAAAGTTGAAGGAAATAAGGAAGTCCTTAATTTTTGTGCCAATAATTATCTGGGATTGTCAAACAATCCAAAATTGATTGATGCGGCAAAAAAAGCGTTGGATACCCATGGTTATGGTATGTCTTCAGTAAGATTCATTTGCGGAACTCAGGATTTGCATAAAGAGCTTGAGGCTTCGGTTTCAAACTTTTTTGGCACTGAAGACACTATACTTTATGCTGCTTGTTTTGATGCTAACGGTGGCGTATTCGAGCCTTTGCTGACTGAGGAAGATGCCATAATCTCTGATGCTCTTAATCATGCGTCGATTAT
>CAZCPI010000330.1:0-2405 GCA_964500535.1 uncultured Bacteroidales bacterium | reverse complement strand
AAGGATCAATGAATAACTTTGAAACAACTATAATTACAGATATTGCAAGTTTGCCAAACATAGCATTCTGGCATCGCAATTTAGGAAGAGGAAAAGGGTTCTCGATAAATGGATTTAAGTCCAATCACTATCCCGATTTCATTGTAGTTTCTAAAAAAGGTAAAATCATTTTAATTGAAACCAAAGGTGACGACCGGGACAATTCCGATAGTGCTGCTAAATGTCGTCTTGGAAAGAAATGGGAAGAATTGTCTGGCAAAGATTATCTATACTTCATGGTTTTTGATAAAAAAGAAATTGAAGGAGCATACACAATTGATAAAGCAAAGGAACTAATAAGACAATTATAATATATTTATTTATGGCTATTTATAATACAATTAATGAACAAATTAAAGCTGATTTTTTTCAGCAGTATTTCCCAAATGATGGTCAAAGATTTGTGGCTTGGTACCTTCGTACAATCCTTAAACGAGACATGAATGAAACTAAAGATGATATTATTGATGGGGCTAATGACAAGCAGATTGATGCAATTGTTATTGATAATGATAAATCAATCATTAATATCATTCAGGGTAAATTTTATTCAGGAGAACATGTAGATGCTGCACCTCTTAGGGAAGTATTATCTGCTTGGATGCAGATTCGTGATTTGGTAAGATTACAAAATGTTTCGAATTCAAAACTACAAAGAAAACTTTCTGAAGTCGCCAATGCTTTGGATGAGGATTATGAAATAAATTTTGAGCTAATAACAACATCAAAACTAACTCCAGCTGCATTGAATGATCTGGAGACTTTTCAGAAACAATTGGCAGAAATATCTGAAAAAGATGATTTCGATGCAACTATTACTGTTATTGATGATGATGAAATAAAGAGAAGATATGATATAGCATTAGAAGTTGATAATCCATTGATAAATTATGATCTTAATTTGGCAGATTGTAAATATTTAAATGAGACAATAGCTGGCACACAAGTTATAATTGCTGCAGTTCCTTTAAAGGAATGTATTAAATTTCCAGGTATTAAGGATGGTTCACTCTTTCAAAAAAATGTCCGCCAAAGTTTGGGTACAAGTAATGCTGTAAATAAAGGCATCCGTAATACAATTCTAAGTGATAAACATAAGGACTTTTTCTTTTTCCATAATGGCATTACTGCTATTTGTAATAAATTGGTATTGGCTGACTCCAAACTATCTATGAAAGGTTTAAGTGTTGTCAATGGATGCCAATCTTTAAATACTATTTTGAATTGTAGTGAAACTGTTAAAAAGTTGGATGAGACATACGTAATGTGCAGGTTTTACGAAATACCACAGCGTGACCGGGCAGATCGTATTAGTATAAATACAAATTCACAGAGTGCAGTCAAACCAAGAGATTTGAGAAGCAATGATAAAAGAGTATTAAATTTAAAACGAGCTTTTGAATTAAAATATCCGAATGGATATTTCATCACAAAAAGAGGAGAAAATTCACCAGCTTCAAAAGACAAGAACTTCGTAATAGATTTATCCGATTTTGGAAAATACTTGATAGCCTGGCATTCTCAAAGACCGAACATCTCTTATGGTGAAACCAAAATATTTGACAAATATTTTGAGATACTTTTCAAACGTGATTATAAACCGGAGGATGTTCAAGCCTTGAATGTTTGGATGAAAGAAGTTTGGAAATCTTGGTCAAATGATAATCCACTCGGCTTAAATCAGACTTTACTTGCCATGAAAGCATATGCTCCTTATCACCAGCTCTATGCTATTTCAATGTGTTTTTCCATTGTAAATAATTTATCTGATCGGGTTCCTTCACCAAGTATGTGTCTTAAACAAGCAGTTTCAAACAATCTTGTTACCGATATTGTAAAAATTGCAGGTAGTAGTTTGAATATGGCTTTGGAAGCGGCTGCGAATGAAACACAACCTGCGAATAAAGTTTTTAGTCCACAAAATTGGATTAAGGCAAAAACTTGTTTAACAGGAATAAATTTTGCAATACGGAACTATTTCCAAATGTTGCCAATGATGCCGGGTGGAACTGAAGTAAATCAAAGATTAAAAACTGGTCTCTCTTTGAGTCAGGAAGCATTTGAATATAGATGGGCGGCAGATTAATTTAATCATTAATAAAAAGTTGTTATGACAGAATCCAAAAGGCATAAAATATTTATTAGCTTCCAACATGGTTGTGAAGACACTGAACATTTTTGTGGCAAAAAGGTGACAAATTCTGTTTTTTATGGTCTCCAGACCACTTTTACTTCCTGCAATGGTTATTGTGGGAGAAATGGTACAGGTTTGTATCCTTTGCATGCTTCATGTAAATTTTATAATAAATGCGGTCATTACTGGAAAGAAAGGTTTGAATATCTAATGGTTGATAAAACCGATAAAG
>CAZCPI010000329.1:0-2406 GCA_964500535.1 uncultured Bacteroidales bacterium | reverse complement strand
AGGTCACGCTAACGCTGCCCTCGAACAGATCCACGCTGGCAATGCCTGCCGCGTTTACGCTGGTACGGAACACCGTGCCTAATACGCCCATGGTGATGGACGGGGTCTCCAGCGTGTATCCGCCGCTGCCGGGGGTAATGTCGTTGATGAGCGAACCCGTAAGAAGCCGAAGGGTTACGGCATCCCCCGCCTCCACCAGCTCTATTTGGGTGGACGCGGAAAGCATCACCAGCCGCCCTTGGTCAAGATCGAGGCTGGCGGCGGCGTTCTCCCCCGTGGCCAGCACATCCCCGGGCAGCAGCCGCATGCCCTTGTATGCGGGCAGCTCCTTGCCCTCGGAGGTTACGGTAACGCTTCCCTCCATGGACAGCAGATTCACAAGCTTTGCTTCCTCTATGATTTCGGGCGTTGCCGTAGGCGCTGCGGGAAGCGGCGCTTCCACCTGCTTTGTAACAGGCGCGGCAGGCGCGGTGGGCTCCGGTACCGCGGGCGCAGACGGCGCAACAGCTGCCGTGCAGCCGGTGAGCAGCAGGCAAGCAAGCATCATGCAAACGATTTTTTTACACCTCTTCATAAGGCGTTCCCTCCTGTTCACGAAGTGAAGTAATGTTATAGCAGGGGAGGCGCTGCGCCTTGCCCTTTAGGGCAAGCTCGCCTAAATACTCTGCCTCCACCCGTGCTTCCAGTTTCTTGTACAGTGCCTCTCCCACCACCACTGCGCCGGGCGCGGCCTTGCTTTCCAAGCGCGCGGCGGTGTTGACCGTATCGCCGATGGCGGTATAGTCCATCCGGTATGAGGTGCCTATGTTTCCCACAACGGCAGGCCCGGCATTGATGCCGATACCCACCATGACCTCCCGTCCGCAGATGCGCTCCAGCGTATGCGACAGCTCACGCGCTTCCTCTACGATGGCAAGGGCGGTCTTGACCGCCAAGAATTCATAGTCCGGCTGCTCCACGGGGGCGTTGAAGAGCACCATGCAGCCATCGCCAATGAATTTGTCGATGGTGCCGCCGTGGTCGAACACCACCCGTGTGATAAGGCTCAGGTATTGATTGAGGATGTCCACGATCTCCTCCGGAGACAGTTTCTCGGAAAGAGAGGTAAAGGAGCGGATATCCAAGAACATCACGGCGATTTCCCGCCTGCGGTTGCTCATGGAATCCTCCGCGCCCTCCGCCAATATGCGATCCACCACGTTGGGAGACACATACTGCTTAAACGCACGCATCACCGCAAGGCGTTTGCGGCTTTCCCGCAGGAACCCCGCCGCCACGGAAACGATATAAGCCGTTAGCGCGCCAATGGGCAGCGTAAGCACATGAAAGCGTACGCCGTACGTTCTTCCCAATAACAACAGCCCGGTAAACAGCGCCATTGCAGCCACCAGCAGGATGGCAGAGCGTATACCGCTCCACCGCTGGAACAGCCAAGTGATCGCAAACAGCAGCAGCCCAATGACTAGCACCTGCAGTCCAATAGGTATATCGTTAAAAAACCTGCCGGACAAAAGTGCATCCGCAACATTTGCGTGGATCTCCACGCCGTTCATAGGCGTGGCTCTGTCCATGGGGGTTGGGTACGCGTCCATCATCCCGGCGGCATAAGGGCCGATAAACACCAGATCCCCCGCAAAGCGCGCGGCGGGTATATCCCCCTTCAGCACCCGCGCAAAGGAGTTGCCTCCGTAATACGCGCCGGGCTTTGCCGTATATCGAAGAGGAAACAGCTCGTTCTCCGAGGCCGGCGGCGTATGCAGCGCGTTGCCGGATATGCTGCCGTATGCCGTTGCCGCGGCGCTGGACAGCCCGTACAGGTGCTGCCCGTCAAACGTCATTTGGTACAGCACGTTTCGCGCCACGCCGTCCGTATCCAACGCGGAGTTGATAAAGCCCTGCTCCGTTACCGCCGCCAATGCGTCATAGGGACGCAGGATCGTGGATACAGACGAGGGGTCTATCCGGTAACCGCCGTTTTGTTGCGCTACCTCTCGGGCATACACCACCTGCTTGGCAACGATCACATTGCCGCCCTCCCGGCAGGCATCCGCCAGCGCGGCATCTGCGGCGGCATCCGTTTCCCCGGCAAACATCACATCAACGGCGATCACGGCGGGCTTGTTTTCGGGGTCGGCATTTAACATGCGTATCACATCCGCAATGCCCTGCCGCGACCACGAAGCAAACGCGCCCAGCTCGTCGATGGTAGCTTCGTCGATGCCGATCACATGGATATCCCGTCTGGGGGCGAAGCTTCGCTGAAACACAGCGTCCTGCATGGCGGCCTCTGCCGTGCCGAGCCAGCCGCCCAGCACGCAAAAAACGCCCACAAGCGCCCACAAAAAAGCAATGATTACCGGTAACAGTTTTTTTTCCTACTCAAACCGTTTGTAACCGTTAAAACCA
>CAZCPI010000328.1:0-2417 GCA_964500535.1 uncultured Bacteroidales bacterium | reverse complement strand
GTACCAACAGATAGTTTCCCATTGATTAAAAGAGCAATTACAATTGAAAAAGAAATGATTATAAGGAAAAAAGCAAAAACTTGTGCGAGGATATTATATATCATTTCAGAATGTCTAAGCTTTTGTTTTTCAGAATAAAGTGTCTTGTGTATCATCCTGAATCTATCCTTAAATACATTTGAAAACCCAAATAATCTGAGCTCTTTCGCATAAGGTAAGGCTGTAAGTATTCGGTTATAATAAGCCATCTCACGTTCTTTTGTGCTATGGGCTTCTTTTTGTAAATACTTTTTTCTGTTGTATTTTGACCTTACGAGAATTGTCGGAAAGACAGCAATAAATAGTAATATAAATAATGACCAGTGGATGCTAATAATCAACGCCGTCATAATAACGAATGAAATTGATGAACGACAAATATTTAGTAAACTGTTCATTATCCTGACGGGACGATAATTTGCTTCCTGTTCTGCTCTGAATATTTTGTCTTGTAGTGCAGGGTCTTCGTAATAGGAGAGTTTCATTTGACCATGCTTAGAGTGTAGCAAATTAAATATATTTGTGGTTACAGCATTAGACAACTTTTCAAAGAAGTATGGTTGTACAGTATTAAGTATGCCTGAAATAAGGAATATTAATGCTGTTGCGATAATTACCATGAAAGTATCAGACCATACGGATGAACCGGTACTTAAAATATCAGGGATTATGCCGTTAAGGGTGAAACCGGAAACGGATTTTGCCGGATTGTTCTGATTGACCAGCATGTCAATCAGTAACTTAAAACATAAAATCAGAATAAATGGAGTTATGCCCTGGCAAACAGATAATAATGCGTTTGTTATGAATGGTTTGATTGAATCCTTTCCAAAGACCCAAAGGTTTCTTCTCAAGCTGATTATACTTTTTACCGAATTGTTTATTTTATTTTTTACCAGAAAAGCAGTATTCCAGAAGTAGAATGAAACTTTTTTAAAGTTACATGCCAGGAAACTGTTGATTTTACAATCCGTATCATTAGTTGTTTTTATTTTGTTGCCTCTTGTAAAATGTCTGATAATACCGTTTATATTTTCTGCTTTAACGGGTTTGTCAGGTCTGAGATTATTGTCTCCCTTTGTAATAATAAATATCTTTGTATGTTCCTTTTCTTTAATATCTATTATTCTGTGAGCTACATAGTTTTTGGAGTTATTAAAAACGATTATATCTCCGGTTTTAAGTTTTTCAATATCACATAATTCTACAATTGCAATGTCTCCTTCCCGCAAAGTTGGATACATACTACCACCCTGCATACGATACATTGTTTTCTGCCCATCAATCAGTAATGAACCTTCTGTAAAATCGTTATCTTTCACGTTCAAGTATGTATTTAACAATACTCTGATCAGGTAAAAAACCGGTTTCATATACGTTTGCTTTCATACATAAACCGGAGAGGAAATCAATATTGTTTTTAATCAATCTTTTGTCATAATTATTTTGTATGCAATAAGCCATTACTTTTGAAACAGCTTTTACTCCTGTAATTAACAATGAAGAGTTTTCAGGAGAATGATGAATAAGATGTATTTCATTAACAGGTGCTGATTTGGGCTGATCTGCATAATACATTGGAGTATTATACATGAAGAATTTATCATTTATCTTCCTGATAATAAGTCTGTCATCATTGATTACTATGCTACCTGATGTGAACCATTGGTGTGCCATAGTTGACTTTCCTGTTCCGGAAAATCCTGTAAATATCCTGCCTTTTTTACCATCAAAAATCCCGGAAGCATGTATCATTACAGCATTATTGTTTACCGCCAGGTAATAAAGCAGTATCGGCCCCATAGGATATTTCATCGTATATAGTTGGCCATCATCAAGAGGTTCAGAATAAATTGTCCAATGTTTGAATGAGGGATCAAGGATTCCAATCTGTTGGATTTCATTGATATTTTGTTGATTGTATAAAATAAAACCCAAACAGTTTCCATACTTAAGCACTGAGTAAAATCGTTGATTGTTTGTTTTGGCTTCAAAGAGAACAGAACAACCACTAAAAATTTCGGTTGGTATTCCACAAATGCAATTGACTTCGATATGAGGTTTGCCCTCAAAGTCAATTATGTATGGTAAATACCCATCATCAAAAAAGATCTTTGAGGTTGATGAAAATCTGATCAAAAAATCTGCAACCTTTATCTTCATAGTTTAATTGATATTCAAGCCATTAATTTAAGCATCTTTGTAAGAAATGCCTCTATATCTTCTTCTGCCTTTGCTTCTGTAACATCGAAATTTTCAGTGATTTTGTGTATAAGGCTATTCATAGTGCAGTTTTCAGAAATGTTTTCCCATATGATACGGCCGGTAGCATTCATTGTAAACAATTCATTCATTTGTGATATGTCTCCGGTCAAAGG
>CAZCPI010000327.1:0-2420 GCA_964500535.1 uncultured Bacteroidales bacterium | reverse complement strand
TCAGATTCCACCTCACAATGGACACCCTTGCTCTTGGCTAATGGTTGGCAACTGCCAGCCCCCATAACGGACTCTCACCGTCAAGTGATGCGCCATGCGTGGCGCACTAAAAAGTAAAGGGTGTCCCTGATTCAGGAACACCCTTTACTTTCTCAGGGAATAAACCCTTTATCAACCAATCATTCTGCTGAGGTTTCTTCAACTGCAGGAGCTTCTGCTGCAGGAGCTTCCTTCACTGAATCTTTTACTTCAACTACAGTTTCTGCTTTCTTTTTAGCCGTCGAACGACGTGTACGTGCTTTCTTCTCAACTTTAGCTTTAAGCATATTTTCGTTGAAGTCAACGAATTCTATAAAGCACATCTGAGCATTGTCACCTAAACGGAAACCAGTCTTTAAAATACGTGTATAACCACCGGGGCGATCTCCGATTTTAGGAGAAACTGTTTTAAACAATTCTGTTACAGCTTCTTTATTTTGAAGTATACTAAATGCATGACGTCTGTTAGCTGTAGTATCTTCTTTTGCTTTTGTTATCAGGGGTTCAATCACCAATTTCAGTGCTTTAGCCTTAGCTGTTGTAGTGAATATGCGTTTATGCATAATCAATGACGCTGACATATTTGACAGCATAGCATTACGGTGAGCTGACTGGCGACCAAGATGATTGAATTTCTTATTATGTCTCATCGTCTTATTCTTTATCTAATTTAAATTTCGTTATATCCATCCCAAATGAAAGGTTCAGGCTTTCAAGAAGATCTTCCAACTCAGTTAGTGATTTTTTACCAAAATTGCGGAATTTCAACAAATCAGTTTTGTTAAATACAACCAATTCTCCTAAAGTCTCTACATCTGCTGCTTTCAAACAGTTCAAAGCACGAACTGAAAGATCCATGTCTACGAGCTTTGATTTCAGCAATTGACGCATATGAAGTATTTCTTCATCAAATTCCTCACCACCATCTACTTCAGCAGTATCAAGCGTAATACGTTCATCAGAGAAAAGCATGAAATGATGTATGAGTATCTTTGCTGCTTCTTTTAATGCATCCTTAGGATGAATGGAACCATCAGTAAGAATTTCTATCACTAACTTCTCATAGTCAGTCTTCTGCTCAACACGGAAGTTTTCTATTGAATACTTTACATTCTTGATTGGTGTATAGATTGAATCAATCGGAATTGTATTTACATCCTGAGAAACTAATCCATGATCTTCTGCTGGGATATACCCTCTGCCTTTATTTATGGATAGTTCCATATGAAAAGATGCAGAATTATCCATATGACAGATTACTAAATCAGGATTCAGGATTTCAAAACCTGTAAAATATTTTCCAATATCACCTGCTTTTAATTCAGTCATACCTGATACAGAAAATGATACTTTTTCAGATTCAAATTCTTCAACAACTTGCTTAAAACGCACTTGCTTAAGATTCAAAATTATATTTGTAACATCTTCCAGTACACCGGGAACAGTTGAAAATTCATGTTCGACTCCATCAATGCGCAGCGAAGTTATCGCATAACCTTCCAAAGAAGAGAGCAGTATACGGCGTAAAGCATTACCAATAGTAATACCAAAGCCAGGTTCCAACGGACGAAATTCAAATTTACCGAATTTATTATCCGCTTCCAGCATAATTACCTTTTCAGGTTTTTGAAACGCTAATATTGCCATGGAATCTATTATTATTTTGAATACAATTCTACAATCAGTTGTTCTTTGATATTTTCAGGAATATCAGCACGTTCAGGTATATGTAAGAATTTACCTGATTTTGATGACTGATCAAATTCTAACCATGGATATTTACTGTGATTAAAACCGGACAATGAATTGTTAATAACTTCAAGTGATTTTGATTTTTCACGAACACCCACTACCTGACCTGGTTTAAGAATATATGAAGGTATGTTCACTACTTTGCCATCCACAGTAATATGTCTGTGTGAAACAAGCTGACGTGCAGCATCACGTGAAGGTGCGAAACCTAAACGGTATACTACATTATCCAAACGTGATTCAAGTAATTGTAAAAGCACCTCACCTTTAATACCTTTGGTTCTAGAGGCTTTTTCAAACAAATTCCTGAATTGGTTTTCCAATACACCATAAGTATATTTAGCTTTTTGTTTTTCACGAAGCTGAATACCATATTCAGAAGTCTTCTTTCTCCGGTTGTTACCATGGATACCGGGAGGATAGTTCTTTTTGCTCAACACTTTGTCAGGTCCGTAAATCGGTTCACCGAATTTACGCGCAATCTTTGATTTTGGTCCAGTATATCTAGCCATTGTTTTGTTTTAAAAGAATGATCATAAACATTACAGTCGTCAGACGTGTGCAATTAACACGATGTCTAAGATCACTAATTAATAAATTATTTTATACTCTTCTTCTTTTTGGAGGAC
>CAZCPI010000326.1:0-2424 GCA_964500535.1 uncultured Bacteroidales bacterium | reverse complement strand
CCACTTGTAACATTTTACATAGCGTACAATGTCATTGATAAAAGCATTATGGTTTTCGAATCCTGTATCGACAAAGTCCTTAAATTGCTGATATAATTCTTTTGTATTGTTGTCACTTACAACTTTTAGGGAACTTACAGTTTTATACTGTAAATAATCTCTGAAAAACTTTGAGGAGTTGTCAAATAGGACTTCTTCAATTTTTGGATGCCATATTTTTTCATAAATATCTGATTGGTTTTTGCTTTCCATATTCAGGAGAACAAAATTCCTAACAAGGTCTGATAAAGTCAGAGGCTTTCCTAATGAGTTAAGTGTTTCAAATATTATTTGAGGGTCTTCCCCCTTGAATGGTCTTTCGTCAAGAAAAATTACAGCAACATTCATTCGCTGTATAGCAATGATGTAATGCTCAAAATCAACTTCAGGATTAAGTCTTTTTTTCTCATTGATGAATTTTTTCAACAATTCATAAGCGTTGCTTATCACTCCTGGATTTGGCTGTGTTTTATTTACAAGTGCTTTGTATGCATCCCAATCTTTTGTAACCTGTTTAAGTTTAATTTTATCTTGAAAAGATGATGAATTGTTCGTCAGATAGTTCTGATTTATGAAATCTTGTTTGACAGGGTCGGTTTCTGTATCTCTTAACGCAATCAAAAAAATGAGAGTTGTTGTTAGCCTTTGCTGTCCATCAACTACTACTGATTTATTTGCAAAACCTGCCTTTTCTTCTTTAATGACTACCGTTCCAAAAAAGTGTTCAAGTTTGTCGTGTTGTTTGGAGTCTAAATGCGATTCAATAATTCTTGAAACGTCACTAAAATATCTTTCAATTTCAGGTTTTCCCCAAGCATACGCTCTTTGAAAAGGCGGAATAAAAAATGATGTCGCATTTTTCGCTAAAACGTCATTTATTGAATGGCTCTCTGTCTTCATAGATTTATTTTCTGTTTACTGTCGTTTTTTTAAGGTTGCACACAACGGTCAAGTATAAGAGCAGTAGCGGATTTCAAGGCGATTACCTGTCCGCCACCACCAAAGTTCATTAAATGGTCAGACTCTGATTTTACCACTTCCCCCGCTATTGCTCTTATACAATGTTGTATGCCCGTGCTTTTTCTTCGTCCGTGCGTAGGGAAAGACACACTTATTGACAAGCTTTGGCTGGCGCGGCTGGTTTGAGCGGCTTGGCAATGTGTGTGGCTTTGAAGGGTCGACATATTATCTGATTTTATTTTTCATTAGTTCTGTCAGACTTGTGGTAAATGGAAATGCTGATGCTCTGCCTGTCGCATAATTTTCCAGATTTCTGAAATTCCAACTGACGTTCTCAAATTCACTGTCAGTCACAGGTTCTATTTGAATAACGAGATAATTATCCTGAGATGGAGAAGGATACCCTTTTCTGATTAAGTCGTCCTTTGAATATACTTTAGGTCCTCTGCTTTCAATCTTCCATAATTCACCTGAGTTAGTGTCTCCTATAGTGTGAAGTAATAAGTATTTTGAACTTACTGTTTCTTTGTCAAGTATGAGTGACCCTGTTCCTGAACCCATTCTGAAATTATATAGTCCAGTTCTTTGAATCCAATCAAATTGTTCCTGTGAGTTGTAATATCCCACTAATACAAAAGTATCGTCAGGGATTAAGTCTCTATTGGTGTTGTAAGGCTCTGGCAAAGGTTCTTTGACAACATTGTCAGATTCAGGCGGACTTTTATAGATGTCGAATGTTCTGAAAGCAATTTTCTCCCGCTGTGAAGCACGGTTTATGAAGTGCTCAATTATTTCAAGAATAAATGCTTTTAATTCTCCGATTCCGCTGTCGGTTTTTGATGGTTTTACCGGAAATGCTCCTAATCCCGGAATAATTTCGTGAAAACCCTTTTGGTTAATGGATTTGTCACCGGGGTATAAAACATAAGCTCCTCCTGTTCTTCTGATAGCATCTTTGTAGGCGTGCATCTTCAGCAGGTCGGCATTTTTGTAAATGCCTTTTCTGTTTTCTGTTTTTTCTTCGTTAAGGTCGTTTTCTGTGTTCTGTTCCAGAAAATCGGTCAGGTTGGCGATTTTGTATTTCGCATCAAAATGAACATGAACAATCAGTTCCTGTTTTTCCGCTTCCGTTTCTGAAATTCCATAAGGCCAGAATGAAAGCGTATAGTCAGGACGAAGGGTGGTCGTCCAGCTACCTGAATCGGGATAATTTTTCTTTCCGCTGAATGAACGGTTGTAATTAAAACGAATATTCAGTTTTCTGTTGCCTGAATCATATACACCTCTTAGTGCGGTGAATTTTCCCTGCTTTATCTGAAGATTTAAACCGTCAGGTGTTTCTTTAATTAAATCTGAAATGTCTTTGGTTTCTATATCAAAGATGGATTGAAACAAATCGAGCAGTTTGAAGAAAAGCCAGTATTC
>CAZCPI010000325.1:0-2464 GCA_964500535.1 uncultured Bacteroidales bacterium | reverse complement strand
CAAAGAAAATCACCTTTGTCCGGTGGAGGTCTTCCCGGTAAACTTGCTGACTGTTCAGACAGGGATCCTGAAAGATGCGAATTTTTTATCGTCGAGGGAGATTCTGCAGGCGGAACTGCAAAACAAGGGCGTTCACGCCAATTTCAGGCGATTTTGCCTATAAGGGGTAAGATCCTGAATGTTGAAAAGGCCATGCCTCATAAAATTCTTGAAAATCAGGAAATTAGAGATATGTATACTGCTCTCGGCGTTTCTATCGGTACTGAAGATGATTCAAAGGCACTCAATATAAGCAAGCTCAGATATCATAAAATAATAATTATGACCGATGCTGACGTTGATGGTAGCCACATTGACACATTGCTCTTAACATTTTTCTTCAGGCATATGAAAGTCCTGATTGAAAACGGATATATTTATATCGCAACACCACCTTTATATCTGTGTAAAAAAGGGAAGGTTGAGGAATATTGCTGGAATGAAAATCAAAGATTGAGGTTTATCGAGACTTATGGTGGAGGTAATGAATCAGGTGTTCACGTTCAGAGATATAAAGGTCTTGGAGAAATGAATGCTGAGCAGCTTTGGCATACGACAATGGATCCTGCATTTCGCACTTTGCGTCAGGTCACCATCGAGAATGCTGCTGATGCCGATCATGTTTTCTCAATGTTGATGGGTGACGATGTTGGTCCCCGTCGCGAGTTCATAGAAGCAAATGCAACTTATGCCAATATTGACGCTTAATTAAATGTAAATTGGACATCTTAACGATACTTAAAGCCATTGTGATTGGGATAGTGGAAGGAATTACTGAATTCCTTCCTATTTCCAGTACCGGTCATATGATACTTGTTGATGAATTCATCAAGCTTTCTGACAATAAAACTTTTACCACGGCTTTTGAAGTAATCATTCAGTTAGGTGCAATACTTTCAGTAGTTGTTTTTTTCTGGAAAGACTTATGGCCATTTGCCGGCACTAAAGAAAAACAAAAACAAACCTGGAGTCTTTGGTCAAAAGTTATTGTTGGAATTATACCTGCGTTGGTTTTAGGTGTTTTGTTTAATGAGCAAATTGAAAGCCTCTTTAATTCAACCATAGTTGCAATTACTCTGATTTTTTATGGTATTATTCTTATTGTTCTTGAGCATTTTAATAAGAAAAAGACATCATTTAAAATCGATTCAGTATTTAGTATTCCTTTTAGCATTGCTTTTTTTATAGGTGCTTTTCAGTGTCTGGCAATGGTGCCGGGTACATCCAGGTCTGCAGCCACGATTATTGGAGCTATCTTATTGGGTTGTTCAAGAGGTGCTGCAGCCGAGTTTTCTTTTTTCCTTGCGATTCCGACAATGTTGGGAGCCGCAGCAATTACTATTTACAAAAGCGGAATGGCGTTTGATCTGCAACAATGGATCATAATTGCTATCGGTTTTTTAGTCTCCTTTGTAGTTGCATATGCTGTTATCAAATTATTTATGAATTTTATCAGAAAACACGATTTCAGCGTCTTTGGATATTACAGGATAATTATTGGTATAATAGTTCTTTTGATTCTTTTGGGCAATTGACTTTATATTGATAACTGTATATTGCTTTTTCTTATAAATGTTGTAAGTTAAGTTTGTTGATATTCTTAAGTTGATTGATTGACCAAACTTTATGGAAAAAATACTAACTGTTAATCCCATTATTCTTGCATTAATTGCTACCCTGTTTACCTGGGGTATGACTGCATTAGGCTCTGCTATGGTTTTTTTCTTTAAATCCATTAATAAGAGGGTACTTAACCTGATGCTTGGTTTTGCAGCAGGAGTTATGATTGCTGCAAGCTTTTGGTCCCTTTTAAATCCGGCTATTGAGATGGCTGAAAAAAGTGGCAGCTATCCATGGATGCCTGCTGTTGTAGGATTTCTGCTTGGCGGTGGTTTCCTTTATGGTGTTGACCATTTAATGCCACACTTGCATATGGGTTTTGACAACAATAAACCTGAGGGATTAAAGACTTCCTGGCAAAGAAGTATCCTGCTTGTAATGGCTATTACTTTGCATAATATTCCTGAAGGTCTTGCTGTTGGTGTCGCTTTCGGAGCAATTACTCAAAATCCTGATCTTGGAGCTTTATCCGGAGCAATTGTACTTGGTCTGGGTATCGGACTTCAGAACTTTCCAGAAGGAGCGGCCGTCTCAATACCTTTAAGAAGAGAAGGATTATCACGTCGTAAGGCTTTTATGTATGGTCAGCTTTCCGGCCTGGTTGAGCCTGTTGCAGGTGTATTAGGAGCAATACTTGTTTTGTATATTACTCCTATACTGCCTTATGCCCTTTCTTTTGCTGCAGGCGCAATGATATATGTGGTTGTGGAAGAGCTGATACCTGAGTCACAGGCAGGTGATGAAACTGATTTGTCCACTGTCGGGACATTGCTTGGTTTCGCTATAATGATGTTTCTTGATGTAG
>CAZCPI010000324.1:0-2470 GCA_964500535.1 uncultured Bacteroidales bacterium | reverse complement strand
ATATTGCCAAACCACTTACCAAAAAATATGATCCCCAGTCAGGCTGGACTTTTCATGGTCATGACTTTATCGGCTCTAAGATGGTGGGTTCTATTTTTCACGATTTAAAACTGCCCAATAATGAAAAGTATAAATACGTAAAGAAGTTGGTCTCCCTCCATTTGCGTCCGATAGCCTTGGTAGAAGACATCATCACCGATTCCGCCATTCGCAGATTGCTCTTTGATGCCGGAGATGACGTCGATGATTTAATGCTACTGTGTGAAGCCGATGTTACTTCCAAGAATCCCCAGACCATCAGACAATGCCTTGCTAATTTTGCCAAAGTGCGTCAAAAGCTGGTAGAAATTGAAGAGAAGGACAAGCTCAGGAACTGGCAGCCTCCTGTTGACGGGACTTTGATCATGGAGACTTTCGGAATTCCTCCCTCATTTGAAGTTGGCGTAATAAAAACCGCTATCAGAGAAGCCATTCTCGACGGTCAAATTGAGAACAACTTCGAAGCAGCTTTTCAACTGATGATAGAAGAGGGCAAAAAATTGGGACTTTCGGTCATAAAAAAATAGAAATAATCCATTTTTCTAGTTATATTTTACCCGTTAAAAGATAAAATAATTCAAAAAAATGTATCTTTGCAAACTTTAATTTGAAAAATGAAAAATCCTAAGTTATCCAACAGATACGCAAAAGCACTCTACGAATTTTCTCTTGAAAATGACAATCTTGAAGCTGTATATCAAGATGTTGTATTTATCAAAACTGTTTTTCGTGATAATAGGGATTTATTTGTAGTTATTGAAAGTCCGGTCATTTTTCCCGAAAAAAAAATAAAAATATTCGCAGATATTTTTGAAAAGAAAACCTCTCAAATTACCTTTGGCTTTCTCAAATTATTGATTATGAAAAAACGCGAACCTGCTCTTTTGCAGATTTGTGAAGAGTTCATAAAACTATATTACAAACATCACAATATCAAAATTGCTCAGATTACTACCGCTCAGGAACTTGATGAAGAACTTATTGTAAAAATAAAAGAGATTCTTGAAGAACAATCTCACGCCACCATAGAAATTCAATTAAAAATAGATCCTAAAATTGTTGGGGGGTTCATTGTTAAAATTGAAGATTTTATTATTGATGCCAGTATCTTAGCTAAAATCAATCAACTGAAACGTGAGTTTGCCTTCAACATTTATCAGCGTCAATACTAATCAGATAATCACTATAATTTAAATTACTATGTCAGAAATTAAACCGTCGGAGGTAACCGCAATACTACGTCAGCAGTTACATAATTTTGACTCAAAGACTGAATTGGAAGAGACCGGCACTGTTTTATTGGTCGGTGACGGCATTGCCCGGGTATATGGTCTTCAGAATGCCTGTTCCGGGGAGTTGGTCCTATTTGAAAAGCCAAACTGTACCGTCATGGGAATCGTCCTCAATCTGGAAGAAGATAATGTGGGAGTGGTATTGTTAGGTGATTCAAAAGAACTCAACGAAGGAGACCTTTGCAAACGTACCGGCAGAATTGCTTCCATAAAAGTTGGCGAAGGTCTTTTAGGTCGTGTAATCAACACTTTGGGAGAACCTATTGACGGCAAAGGAACGATTGAAGGCGATTTGATAGAACTGCCCATCGAGCGTAAAGCCCCGGGAGTTATTTTCCGTCAGCCCGTTAAAGAGCCTCTCCAGACCGGTATTAAAGCTATTGATGCCATGATTCCTATTGGTCGTGGTCAAAGGGAATTGATCATTGGAGACCGTCAAACCGGAAAAACTGCCATAGCACTTGATACGATTATCAATCAGAAAGAATTTTATGACAAGGGCGAACCGGTATATTGCATTTATGTGGCTGTAGGCCAAAAAGGTTCTTCCGTAGCAAATAATGTGCAAATATTGACAGAATACGGCGCTATGAAATACACCGTTGTCATTTCTGCCACTGCTTCTGATCCTGCTGCCATGCAATTTTATGCTCCCTTTGCAGGAGCTGCCATCGGCGAATATTTCCGTGATTCCGGTCGTCCGGCACTCATCATCTATGATGACCTTTCAAAACAGGCAGTTGCTTACCGTGAAGTATCCCTCTTACTTCGTCGTCCCCCCGGACGTGAAGCTTACCCGGGAGATGTATTCTACTTGCATTCAAGACTACTCGAAAGAGCTGCCAAAATCATTGAGTCTGATGAGATCGCTTCCCAAATGAACGACTTGCCCGAAGTGATGAAACCCATCGTGAAGGGTGGGGGATCGCTGACCGCACTTCCTATTATTGAAACTCAGGCAGGCGATGTTTCTGCTTATATCCCCACTAATGTGATTTCTATTACTGACGGGCAGATATTCTTGGAAACAGCTCTCTTTAATTCAGGCGTTCGTCCGGCTATCAATGTGGGTATTTCAGTATCCAGAGTTGGGGGAAATGCTCAGATTAAGTCCATGAAAAAAATTGCCGGAACACTCA
>CAZCPI010000323.1:0-2474 GCA_964500535.1 uncultured Bacteroidales bacterium | reverse complement strand
CAATGAATAAAGCGATGGAAGTTATTATTAAAATCTCAGAATCAGCAAAATTTAAAAAATGAAAACCACACCATTTACAGATATACATCAGGCTCTTGGAGCTAAAATGAGTCCATTTGCAGGATACAATATGCCAATCGAGTATTCCGGTATAATCAATGAGCATCAGACTGTTTGTCAGGGCGTCGGTGTATTTGATGTTTCACATATGGGAGAGTTTTGGGTAAAAGGTCCAAAAAGTCTTGAATTTCTGCAGAATCTGGTTTCTAATGATGTAAGTATCATCAAAGACGGTCAGGCTCAATATTCTTGTCTGCCTAATGAAACCGGTGGTATTGTCGATGATTTACTGGTCTATAAATTTTCTGACTCTGAATATCTGGTAGTTGTAAATGCTTCCAATATCGATAAGGATTGGGAATGGTTTAACAGCCACAATAAATGTGGTGCAATACTTGAAAATGCATCTGATAATACAGCCCAACTTGCCATACAAGGTCCAAAGGCTATAAACGTAATGCAAAAACTAACTAATATTGATCTGTCTGCTATTCCTTATTATAATTTCACTACCGGTAAGTTTGCCGGAATTGATGATGTGATAATATCAAATACAGGTTATACAGGAGCCGGAGGCTTTGAAATTTATTTTGCCCCTGAAGCAGGAGTATCAATCTGGAATTCAATATTTGAAGCCGGCGAAGAGTTTGGTATTAAACCTATTGGACTCGGTGCCCGTGATACATTAAGACTTGAAATGGGTTTCTGCCTTTATGGCAACGATATTGATGATACTATTTCACCAATTGAAGCAGGTTTGGGTTGGGTAACTAAATTTAATCCTGAAAAACAGTTTCCTTCAAGGGCTATTTTTGAAAAACAGGTTTCTGAAGGCGTTTCAAAAAAGAGGATCGGCCTTGAGATGCGTGATAAAGGTATTGCCCGTCACGGATACGAGATTACAGATGCTAACGGCCGTGTAATAGGAATAGTAACCTCCGGAAGCATTTCTCCCATGTCAAAAACAGGTATTGCAATGGGTTATGTTGAAACCGCTTTCTCCAAAACCGGAACAGAGATATTCATTAAAATCCGCGAAAGATTGCTTAAAGCCGAAGTCGTAAAGATGCCTTTCAGGAAAGTCTAAAATCTTACCAAAATGGACAATAATCAGGATAATTTCGTGAAATTAAATTTCAATGAGTTCTTCTACTCTGTGTTTGAAAATGCCAGTGTATTAATGTCAATCAGTACAATTGATAATGGGACTTTTATAGATGCCAATAATTATTTTCTGATTTCGCTTGGTTATTCCAGAGACGAACTAATTGGAAAAACATCCAGAGAACTCAATCTTTTTTTCGATGCAGATCAAAGGGAAAAGCTATATAGTAAAGTAATCAAATATGGATTTGTCTCAAACGAAGAGATGCTTGTCAGAAAAAAGGATGGATTTATACTTAATTATCTTGTTTCATTGTTTAAGGTAACCATTAACGGGAAAGATTATTTTTTATCGGTTTCGAATGATATTTCAAAATTAAAGAACACAGAGAAACAACTAAATCATCTATATGAACATCAAAAGCTTATTGCTGATATCTCGCAATTACTAAGTAATCCGGATTTACTGGAATCATCTCTTAATGATATATTGAAGATACTGGGAGAGCACTCTCAGGTTAGCAGGATTTATATTTTTGAAAATTCCTGTGATGGCTTAACTACATCGAATACTTATGAATGGTGTAATGAAAATATTACACCTCAGATCGATGAATTGAAAGATTTGCCTTATGAAATGTTTCCGTCATGGAAAAGTATGTTGATTAATGAAGGTAGGGTCTTTTCCACGGATATCTATAATCTGCCTGAAGAAATTGTAGGTATGCTTGAACCGCAGGGTATTAAATCAATATTGGTGTACCCGATGATGGTCTCGAATGAATACTTTGGTTTTATTGGATTTGATGAATGTATCATAAACAGAGTATGGTCTGATGATGAGATAGATTTGTTGAGGACAATCTCGAATATGATTGCATCCACTTTTGAAAGAAAGATTATTATTAAAAAACTAAAAGATAGCGAGTTAAGATTAAGTCTGGCTTTAAGTAGTGCTAAAGAAGGCATTTGGGACTGGAATATTAAAACTAATGAGTTGACAGTTAATGATGTTTGGTCTGAGATGCTTGGTTATGATGCCGGAAGTTTTATTCCTGATGTTTCCAGTTGGAAGAACCGGGTTCATCCTGAAGATTTGCCTAAAGCTTTGGCCAACCTTGAAAAGCATCTGAATTGCGAATCTGATATTTATGAGGCAATTTACCGGGCCAGAAAAAATGATGGTGGTTGGATCTGGATACTTGATCATGGCATGGTAGTAGAACGAGATAGTGAAAACAAGCCTCTCAGAGCGATTGGAACGAATATTGATATTACCAAACAGAAAGAAACAGAGCTTGAGCTTGAAG
>CAZCPI010000322.1:0-2514 GCA_964500535.1 uncultured Bacteroidales bacterium | reverse complement strand
GGGATCATAAAGTTAATGCTCTACCTATAATTGATGAAAACCAGAACCTGAAATACTTTGTATTCAGGAAAGATTATGACAATCACAAGGAATATCCTGAAGAGCTGCTGGATAACGAAAAAAGGTTGTTAGTCGGAGCCGGTATTAATACCAGAGATTATGCAGAACGCATTCCCAAACTCGTTGAAGCTGGAGTTGATGTACTTTGTATCGATTCTTCAGATGGTTTCTCCGAATGGCAGATGCAAACCATTAAATATGTAAGGGAAAAATACGGTGATAAAGTAAAAATCGGTGCCGGAAACGTTGTTGATGAAGATGGTTTCAACTATCTTGTTGAAGCCGGAGCTGATTTTATCAAGGTTGGCATCGGTGGTGGCTCTATTTGCATCACCCGCGAGCAAAAAGGTATTGGACGTGGCCAGGCTTCAGCTTTGATTGAAGTTGCTAAAGCCCGCGATGAGTACTTTAATAAAACAGGTATTTATGTTCCTATTTGTTCTGACGGCGGCATCGTGCAGGATTACCATATGGTGCTTGCTTTGGCAATGGGTGCCGATTTCATCATGATGGGAAGATATTTTGCAAGATTTGATGAAAGCCCTACTAAAAAACTCCTTATAAACGGAAATTACGTTAAGGAATATTGGGGTGAAGGCTCGAACAGAGCAAGAAACTGGCAGAGATATGACATGGGCGGTAACTCCACGCTTAAATTTGAAGAAGGAGTTGACAGCTATGTCCCCTATGCCGGCAAGCTGAAAGACAACGTCGATGTTACTCTTGGCAAAATCAAATCGACCATGTGTAGTTGTGGAGCTCTGTCTATAAAGGAATTGAAGGATCTTGCCAAAATAACCCTGGTTTCATCTACAAGTATCATCGAAGGTGGCGCTCACGATGTTATCCTCAAAGAAACCAAAAGAGAGTAGTTGCAATTTTTAGCCTGCATCTCCCGAATTTGTTTATCCCCTTTGCTCTGCCAGGGGGATATTTAATAAAACTATGAAGCCTTAAAACTCAGTGCAATGAAGCTTAGTACCATTTTACTTTCAGTTTCTGTTTTATTTTCGGTTTCTGCTGAATCCGGATCAGTAATTAAAGCTTTACGCGTGGGTGAAACCAATCCAAGCACGACTGCTTACGTACTGACACAACAGGAGCAGCTTTCGGGTCAGGCTTTTCAGCAGGATGCACTCGTAACTTATAACGGTTTCCAATACACTGTATATTACAATTCGACCAGAAACGTTTGCATTTCAAGAAGAAAACTTCCCCAGGGCGAATGGAAAGAAGTAATTATTCCTTTCAAAAACACTGAAGACGACGCGCATGACGTCATAAGCATGGGGATTTGTAAAAATGACGGAACAATACATCTTGCATACGATCATCATAATACAACATTACAATATTGTCGTTCCTCAATCGGACTTGCAAATGACACAACGATGTCCTGGAACATTTCAAACTTTGGTCCGAACACGTCACAGATGGTTGCTTATGTAACCGTACCTGATGTCACATACCCACGGTTTATTAATAAACCTGACGGAGATTTACTTTTTGAATGCAGGTATAAACTGAGCGGTGACGGTGACAGTTATCTCAGGGAATACAACGGAGCTAAACATACATGGTCACTTGTCGGCAGATATGTTCAGGGAATGGATTCAAATCCCAATGCATGCGCATATATCAACAGGATGGACTATGATGTATTCGGAAGATTACACGTCTCATGGTGCTGGAGAGATAATTATGATGGTCAGAGTAATCACGATATATTTTACGGTTACAGTGAGGATCACGGACGTACATGGAAGGATAACACCGGTAAAACTGTAGCAACTACCGAAAAAATCAATCCTACAGACAGCAGGGCTTCAGGTAGTTGCATGCGACAGGGCATCGGGAGTCTTAAGATTGAAACAATACCTTATAATAAAGGTTATATAAATCAGGAAACTCAGACTTGCGACAGTGAAGGCAGGGTTCATATAGTTAACTCTTACATGAATGACGGAACCGATTCCAATTGGGCTTCTTCCCGTAAGAAAGCTGTATTGCATCATCGTTACAGAGATAGTACAGGTGTCTGGCATCATAATCTGATTAAGAAAAATGGCGTTAACGTAAACTCCTATTGCAGGGTTCAGGTTATAACCGGAGCAAATGACGATGCTTTTGTTATTGCAAACGGTGCCGAGATTTATACAGCATCATCTGCTTCAGGATACTCTGACTGGCATTTACTTTCGGATGTTGACGCCAACAGGTTTTGTTCGGAACCTCAGATTGACCAGATGGCAATAAAAAAAGGTGTGTTGTCATTTGTTTACCTCGGGAGAGATAAAAAGATAACTGTTATTGATTATCTTTTGGACAATCCTTCTATACCTAAAGGAAAAGGACTTAATGCTCAGTATTATTCCAACCCGGATTTTACTGACCTGATAGGCTCTTCAGATGATGTAGCCTTTGACAAGTCAATGCCGGAAAAAACCAAAAGTG
>CAZCPI010000321.1:0-2515 GCA_964500535.1 uncultured Bacteroidales bacterium | reverse complement strand
AAGATAGGAACCATTGACAAGGAGTTGGGATAATTGTTGAAACAACAGATAATAACCATGCGACCGGATATTTCCGGTCGTTTTTTTGTTTCACATCTAATGGTCATCCAGGGGAAAGGCTGGATTAAACAGATATATGGACTCCAACGAAGAACTTTTTATTCTTAACGACGGAAAACTCATCTTGCGTGGAATGAAAAATCCATTGGGAGAAAATACTACACCCTTTCTTACAGGAGGAATCTCCAGAAATATTTTAAGAAAAAATGAAGTGGCGAGAATAGAAATTAAGGCGTCGATGTATGCTGTATCAGGTGGTCGCCCTTTTATACGTCTGTTACCGGAAGACAATAAAAGTGAGATAGCTATAAATGTTTTGCAACAGTATGATTCGGATGATTTTATATATCAATCTGTTACGACAGAATATACAACAGAAAAAAAATGGCCGATAATCCGCCCTCCGTTATCATGGTCGGGGTAGAACCAAACCGATATCATATTTACGGAATAGAAAGATATCATGATAGTCTTGTTTTTTTTGTAGATGGCGTTCGCACCAGAAAATATCCCAGGATACTGACTCAAATTGCAGGACAATTTCCATTTAAAGATCTGGACCTAAATTTACATGTTGGTGTGGGTATAAATAAGGATTTAGACTCTATTGCATTACCAGTGGATTTATTTATTGACTGGGTGCGTTACTATACTCCTGCACCCTCTCCCGATATTCAAGGCAGACAATGATATACTGAAAAGAACGGTAAGTTTATTATGTGTAAATATGCTATTAAAAGAAAGATAATGAAAGAAAAACTGTTCTTTTTATTTTTCCTGATGACAACCTTTTCCACTTTATCCAGTGTCCCATATAAAGCGGATGTAATCATATACGGTGGAACATCTGCCGCTGTAATCTCTGCGGTTGAAGTCTCACAGTCTGGGAAAAGTGTCATCATTGTATCTCCAGATATTCATCTTGGCGGTTTATCGTCTGGTGGATTGGGCTTTACCGATACAGGAGACAAAACAGTTATTGGTGGTTTGGCGCGAGAGTTTTACCATCGTGTATGGCTTCATTACAGTGATTCTACGACATGGAAATGGCAAAAAAAATCGGAATACGGTAACAAAGGGCAGAATACAGTTGCAATGGATGGAGAAAACAGGACAATGTGGATATTTGAACCCCATGTAGCAGAAAAAATATTCGAAGATTTCATCCTTGAAAACCATATTCCGGTTTTCAGGGATGAATGGCTTGATAGAAAATCAGGAGTTGCGATTGAAAATGACAAAATTATTTCTCTGACAACACTTTCAGGTAAGAAATTTATGGGAGAAATATTTATTGATGCGACGTATGAGGGAGATCTGATGGCAACAGCAGGTGTTTCGTATACAGTAGGAAGAGAACCTTGTTCGCAATACGATGAAAAGTGGAATGGCGTACAATCAGGCGTGTTTCATCATGGACATTATTTTAAGAACCCCATTGATCCATATATTATTCCTGGAGATCCGTCCAGTGGTTTGCTCCCCTATCTTTCAGCCGAACCAATTCAACCCAATTGTGAGGGTGATGAAAAGTTGCAAGCTTATTGTTTCAGATTATGCATGAGCAATCATCCCAATAACAGGGTGCCATTTGATAAACCCGAAGGTTATGACCCCACTCATTATGAACTTCTTGCCAGAGTGTTCGAGTCGGGATGGGATGAATGGTTCCAAAAATTTGATATGATACCCAACAGAAAAACTGATACCAATAACCATGGACCCTTTAGTACTGATTATATAGGGATGAACTATGATTATCCTGAGGCATCTTATGAACGGCGAAAAGAAATCATTGAGGATCATAAAAACTATCAAAAAGGACTGCTATATTTTGTATCGACTGATAAGAGAGTGCCTGAAGAGATAAGAAGCAGGATGCATAATTGGGGGTTAGCGAAGGACGAATTTACAGAAAACGGCAACTGGCCCTATCAGCTTTATATTCGTGAAGCACGAAGGATGATTGGAGTTTATGTAACGACCGAAAATGAAGTGCTTGGCAAGGTTAGTGTGGCCGATCCCGTAGGTATGGGTTCCTACGCGCTTGATTCTCATAATGTGCAACGTTATATAACGGCAGAGGGTTATGTGCAGAATGAAGGAGATATTGGCGTAAAGCCGGAGAAACCATATCAAATATCTTATGGCTCAATTGTTCCCAAATCGGACGATTGTACCAATCTGATTGTACCTATATGTCTTTCATCCAGTCATATTGCATATGGATCAATTCGTATGGAACCTGTGTTTATGATTCTTGGACAATCGGCAGCGGTTGCGGCTATCATAGCCATAGACAATGATATTAGCGTACAGAATGTACCTTATAAACAATTGGAACAAAAATTACTTTCTAAAAAACAGATTCTAAGGACATATTAAACCATAAAGGCATTGAAGGTGAGATATTGCAGAATAAGTTTGAATTTCGGAATATATACCAGATGATATA
>CAZCPI010000320.1:0-2519 GCA_964500535.1 uncultured Bacteroidales bacterium | reverse complement strand
ATGCATTAAACGCACAGACTCTATTGTGGCCCCTTACCACCCCCAGCCGTTTTCGCCATTTTTGGACAATTTCTGGGGAAGGTAGTAAGTAATAGAAATATTGTAATGAACGTAACACATTGTTATTTATTGTTTTAATAGATCGTGTCACTTATTTGTTACTTACCACCTCCCACGGGTTAGCTTGCTGCTGTTGTTGCAGTGGCTCTGCCATGTCGCTGGGTGGCTTACTGCGCTGAATTCTTGCACCAATGTCTGCTATTTCACAGGGTGACTCGTTCCGCCGGGCTCCAAGGCCAGGCGTAGCACAAAAAAGAACGGGAAACATCTGCTGCTCCCTTTCTAAACGGTGATAACAGTTAACAGTAATTGGAACATAGATTCTGATTGATCTTGTGATAGGCCACTATCAGTGCTTGTCAGAGAAACAGGCAAGGCCGCACAAAGTGCGCTTGTATAGCCTTGACAGTATTTCTGGCAGGTGCTTCCGTAACTATCTGGGATCTGTGTACGCCAAATTCAAAGCGAAAACTACAATGCGTATACTCAGATCTAACCTGTCTGCCAGGCAAAGATTCAAGGGCAAAACAGTATATGAATACAAAATGCAGAAATACAGCGAATTAACAATCTACTATACTTAACCCTTGACGAGTTTGTTGATTTTACAATTCTAGATTTGTTCTATTTAAAATCCGTTACGTCGTACTTTGGCCATGTTCTGTTATATTTTTGCAGTTGCTGATCAAGAAAAAAACGTAATATTTTTTCTTGTGATCCGCTGGATGTATTATCTTTAGGGAACGTTTATTTCTGGAGAGTAATGTTTACCATACGTAGAAGGCATATAATCTATAATGCCCTAAGCAAAGAGTTACAGAACAATTGTTTATACTATAAGTCTTTTATTCCATGTCAAAACAAGGAGAAATTAGAAGATACTCTCTTATAATTGAAAAGATTAGGCACGGACAATTTCCCACTTTTCCCGAGATAAAAAACTTTTTGTATGATCATGGATTCGAGGTGGGAGACAGGACAATACAACGTGATATTGAACAGATTCGATTTGAATTCGGCATTGAGATTCAATACAACAGGAATAGACGGGGATATTGTATCGATTACGAAAACAGTCTGAATATCGAATCTTTTTTTCACTTCCTGGAGATCGTAAACACAGCAGAACTTCTGACTGAAAGCCTGTTGGAAAGTAAAGATACCTTAAAACATATTTCTTTTGACACAGGCGGTGGTCTTAAAGGTATTGAAAACTTAAAGCCACTCCTCAGGTCCGTATTGCAAAAAAGGAAAATTACATTCAGGCACTACAATTTTCAAACGGAAAAGATTACTGATTACACACTGAACCCTTATTTATTGAGAGAGTACCTGAACAGGTGGTATGTGGTCGGGGTTGTAGCGGATACAAGAGATTTAAGAATATTTGGCATTGATCGTATCCTTGATCTGAAGATTAGCGCAGATACATTCACGTCAGATAATAAGCTTGATCCGGCCCGTCTGTTTGACCAGACAATTGGCTTGGTCTTTTCACAAAACAAGGTACAGCATGTCATTCTCTCATTTACTCCCACACAAGGGAAATATGTTAAAACATTACCTCTTCATAAATCCCAGAAAGTATTAATTGACAATGAAGATGAATGCAGAATTTCACTTCATGTGATTCCAAACTATGAGCTTAAGCAGGAAATACTCAGGCACGGAGATACAGTGAAGGTTATTGAGCCGGAATGGCTCGTTTGTGAAATTCGGCAATTACTCAAAAGAACGTTAGAAAAATATAATGACAAAACCGACCTAAATGGATAATTCCGCCCAGATCCAAAACAGAAATCTTTGGGTGGATTACTTAAGAACCACCATAACCGTTATGGTGGTTGCCCATCATTCATTCTTGTCGTATACCACGTTTGCGAGCTTTGACAGCCAGGCCTATGTTCGTTCTACACATCCCATTGTTGATGTTCAAAGATGGGTTGGCCTGGACATCGCAGTGAATTTCAACGATATTTTTATTATGTCTCTGATGTTCTTCATTGGGGGATTGTTTCTGATCAGAAGCCTGAATAAAAAAGGGGCGGGTTTATTCATCAGAGACAGGTATTTCAGACTTTTTGTGCCTTTTTTCATCTTAGGCACATTCTTTATGATCATTGCCTATTTCCCGTCGTATTATGTTGCATATAATAAAATTGATATTCTTCATTACCTGAAAGATTTTTTCTCTACCGAAGGATGGCCGGTAGGCCCGCCCTGGTTTCTTTGGGTACTTTTTTCTTTTAACTTGCTCTTTGCTTTATTTCATAAGCAATACACATATTTTGGGGCAAAGATGGAAAGCAGGTTAATGGTCATGAAAGACAGGCCGTTCTTGTTGTTTCTTAGTATTTTTGCATTTACCTGGCTGTTATATGTGCCTTTGTCTTACCAGGAAGGTGCAGGAAAATGGGTCGGCTTTGGGCCGTTCGATTTCCAGTTGAGCCGGATCCTTC
>CAZCPI010000319.1:712-2524 GCA_964500535.1 uncultured Bacteroidales bacterium | reverse complement strand
TACAGAGGGCTCCGGAATACACAAAATAAATTATGGTATGGTAAATTCATGGGGTATCGATGTTGAACTTGGCTATAACGGTATAATCAGTGAAGATGCTGATTATCGTATTAGTGGCAATTACAGCTGGGGTGACAATCTTGTGATCAGAAAATATCAAAGCAATAAATTAATCGGTACCTGGGCAATGGACGAGGGACGTCCAGTAAATAAAGGTGAAGACGGTTATATTACTTCTGGTATGTTCCGCACTCAGGAGCAGGTTGATGCTTATATGTCAGAGCATCCCGGAATGACTTTTTTCGGGCAAACACCTAAAGTCGGTATGTTGATTTTTGAAGATATAGCCAGGCCCGGTGTGGGTGAAGAAACCTTTTATGTAAGTGAAAAGGATGGAAGGGTAGATGAATATGATTTAACAAAAATCGGTGGAAAATCAGGTCCTTTACATGCAGTAAATATGTCTCTGGGATTTCGTTACAAGACTTTAAATTTTGACATGACTATTACCGGTGGGTTCGGTGGAACAAGCATTGTTAACAAAGTCGAAAGAACAGGACCTACCGATTTGATAAATGTTCCATCATATTGGTCTGATAGTTGGACATATTCCAATCCTAATGCTGCATATCCTTGTGTTGAATATACTTCACTAAATGAAAAAGCTTCGACATATTGGTTAAGATCTTCAAATATCATCAGACTAAGAACTGTGAATTTATCATATGTTGTACCACAGACATTCTCAAAACGTTTCGGAGTGCAATCAACGCGTATAATGCTGACAGGAACAAACTTACTAACGTTGTTAAGTGACTTCCCGTATAAGGATGCAAATCTTTCAAGATATTATGATTATCCTTTACTCAGAGCATTCAACCTTGGTATCAACATCAGCTTATAAATCTTAAGACTATGAATACAAAAAAATATAGCTTTATAATTGTCTGTTTGTTAATGGCAATCTTTACTTCCTGTATGGATGTGATTGATAAACCAAATATTTCGACAGTCGGCGATGATATGTGGAATAGTGAAGATTTGGTTCGTATGTACCTGGATGAACTTTATTTAAATAGTTTACCTGCAGCTTCATGGGGTGGAAATATGAATCAGACTGATGAAGCCCTTGGTACTGCTGCCACAGCATTTATGTATGGATCAGCTTCTATTGGAACGGAGTCTTCATATAGTACTACATTCTGGCACAGATTACGTTACATCAATCTGATGCTTGATGAGTTAAAAAATAAATCATCACTTAGTGATAGTATACAGGCAAAATATATTGGTCAGGCAAGATTTTTAAGAGCAATCGAATACTGGCAGATTGTCAGATTGTATGGAGGTATTCCTATTTTGGATCATGCGATTGATATTAATAAAGATGAAGATGATATTGCCCGTTCTTCAACTAAGGAATGTGTCGATTTTATTATCGGAGATCTTGACTATGCTGCATCAGTACTGCCAAACAGCTGGCAGGATATTGATGGAACAACCACAAATTTCGGGCGTTTGACAAGATTGGCAGCTTTAGCTTTTAAGGGTCGGGTTCTCCTGAATTTTGCAAGTCCAATGTTTACTGAAAGAGATGCTTATGTGGCTTATGATGGATCCAGTATCGACGCCTTTGATATTGACAATTCTAAACCGGGTGCAAAAGCTGCAAGATGGGAGGCCTCTTATCAATCTAATAAAACAGCATATGATCAGTTACTTGCAAAAGGCTATGGACTGAATCCTGATTTAACTAAAGTATTTACCACGGAAGCTGTATCAAACCCTGAAGCTGTTATGGTCAGGCTCTAT
>CAZCPI010000319.1:0-702 GCA_964500535.1 uncultured Bacteroidales bacterium | reverse complement strand
ACTCATGGCTGGGAAGCATCTATCCGTCCTACATCATTAAATGGAACCGGTCACAGAATTAATCCAACATGGGAGCTGGCACTTGCATTTCCTACAATTGATGGTAAAAGAGTAACGGATGCTACGTCAGGTTATCAGGATAAGTTTTATTGGGTTAACCGGGATCCAAGATTTTACAAAACTTTAGTATATAACGGTATGGTTTGGGATATCAGTTCAACTTCAGGCAGAAAGCAATGGAGCTATCTCGGTACTAATTCAGAAGCTTCTATTCCACTAACGGGTTTTTACTGTTGTAAAGCTTCAGATCCTACTCTTAATAACAATAATCTGGCAATGGGTAAAATTGACTGGATGGAAATCCGTATGGCTGAAGTCTTATTGAATCTCGCAGAATCTGCTGCTGAAACGAACCGTTCTTCTGAAGCAATTACTCTTTTAAGAACATTGAGAGAACGTGCAGGTATTTTAAAAGGTAGTGATGCTTCAAGCGAATATGGCATATCAAATTCAATTTCAAAAACTGATCTGATTGATCTGATTATGAATGAAAGACTTGTCGAACTTGCATTTGAAAATCAGAGATATTGGGATTTGCGTCGCCGTATGATGTACACCCGCGATTTGAGTGACAAAACAAAAAAACTGAATGGCACAAGAAGAAGAGGAGTGGATAATGGACCTAAATCGTCAATGAAAACT
>CAZCPI010000318.1:475-2544 GCA_964500535.1 uncultured Bacteroidales bacterium | reverse complement strand
AAAATATGGAGGACCCTTCCTGTGGCGTGGGCTGAAAATACCATGGATTATACGAACGGAGATTATACGATTCGCAAGGATTATCTCGATCGAGTTGAGGAAATCGTTAATTATGCTCTGAATAATGACATGTACGTCGTTGTCAACGACCACTGGGATGGCGGATGGTGGGCTATGTTCGGCTCTGCCAAGCAGGAAACACGTGATGAGGCCATGAAACTGTATACTGCCATGTGGACTCAGATTGCTGAAAGATTCAAGAATTATTCTGACTATCTAATACTAGAATCCGCGAATGAGGAGCTTGGCGATGCCCTTAATAATTCGGATCACTGGTCGGATTCAGGGACATTATCCGAGGATGAACGCTACCAAACAGTGCATAAGATTAATCAAGCCTTTGTCGATACCGTTAGGGGAACCGGAGGTAATAACGCGCAACGCTTTCTGTTGATTGCCGGCTATAATACCGGAATTGAAAATACCTGCGATGATCGCTATATTATGCCAACTGACACAGCGAAAAACAAACTGTTAGTTTCTGTCCACTATTATAACCCTTGGGGTTATTGCGGTACTTCAAGTCTTCCCAGCTGGGGTTCAGCCATTGAATATCAAAGTATGAATGATAAGATGGCTCTGATGAAGAAGTTTACCGATCAGGGTTATGGTGTGGTTTTCGGAGAATATATGGTTGCCCGTAATGAAGACGGCTCAGTTAAGGACAATACTACTGACTTTTTGAATAACTTTCTTAACAACTGTGATATGTACGGTTATGTACCGCTTCTATGGGATACCAGTTTCCGTGTGAATGACTTTTATAATGACGATGTGAAACAGCTGTTCAAAGACCGCAGTTATACCGCGCAGTCATCTTTGACAGACGAGGAGATTGTTGCAAATGCGAAAACTGCCATAGAAGCAGCTACAGCAGCAGCATCTACCGGTGAGAATGCTTCCATCGTTGCAGATGCACAGTCGGCAGACAAATCCTTTGCCTGGATCATGTATAACAGCGGTGACTAGGCTACGGCATACAGTATCGGAGACATCTATGACCCGACTTCCAAAACGGAAGGTATTGTTGCCACTGATATGGAAGTAACAGGAGCAGGTACCTATACAGGCAGTCTTGACTTTACCGGAACGGGTGCAGGATTTGCCAATAGTGTAGTGTTCTCTGCAGTCGGTATCTCTAACGGAGAACTGCTTTATCCGGGCTATATCATCAACATTACCGACATAGTGATTAACGGTGAGTCCTACCTGTATTCAGGTAAACCGTACACAACGGCTGATGACGATATATGTACCCGTACGAACCTATACAATATGTGGGTTGCGGAAGTTCCGGAGGATGCGAGAATCATTGACGCCGATTTATCCGAGGCATCTCCAACAATTTTAGATCCTGATACGCTAGGTGAGGTGAAGACGATCTCGGTTACATTTGACTATGGTCCAGCCAATGAATAATATCTAGTTCAACGATAGTACCGATGTTGCATTTTCGGGTAGTATCAAAATCGATATATTGATAACATATTAATGGCATGCATCTGTAATTGATGCATGCCATATTTTTGGTGTGCCGTGTGGGCACATGTTCTATGAAAAATGAATTGATTAGGCCATTGCTTAATAACTCTTTCCGAGATGGGTTTTGATGAACTTGATTTACAAATAGTGTATCTGCTGCCAAGCTTTGTAGTCTTTTCATAAAAGGCATGGTAATTTATATGAAAGTGATTTATAATATTGCTTACTATTGAATTATTTATGCCGGACCTTATCATATTATTTGAATGCTGTACTTTGAAGGGGACAACAAAAAATAAATCATATACAGGAGGAAGTTTAAAGATGGATTTAGTTTTTTCCGCCAGATCAAAAACACAGAGTAATATAGAATATCTTTCGTTACAAGAACAGGGATTGAAAGCTTCCAAAGAAATAATCCTAGGAGACGGAAGCCCCAAAAATCCATATAAAACCTTAATAAGGATAGTTAATCATAATGAAAAACCATGGTCAGGGGTTATTCATGTGGAATTAAGGTTTAACAA
>CAZCPI010000318.1:0-465 GCA_964500535.1 uncultured Bacteroidales bacterium | reverse complement strand
CCCCGTTTTTTTCTACCGGCGTTCATGTACGGTAACAATAGGGGGGAGTGTCCGCAGAATGTTCCGAATGAATTTCCCAGATTAAGAGAAGAGACAAAGCGTCCATCATCCCCCTGGTGGATGGTAAGAAGTGATAGATTATCTCATCCGGTGGCTTTAGTCTTTGATACGGATAAAATTTATGGATTAAGCACTAGTCCCTATTTTATATACAATAATAGTATAAAGCAGCAATGGAAACCTGAGCTGCAGGGGGATTTTTATCAATATTCAGGCTTTACCTGTTCCTTATTGAAGGGGGCAGTAGGCTGTACACTAGGATATGAAAATGCTCCCTGGTTGTTTGTCGAGTCTCATGATGTCAGAGAAAGAGAACCGTTAGGTGATAACTGTTTTGATTTGGAAGCAGGCGAAACGGTGGAGTTCTTCTTAGATATGTACGATTTCGAGGCTGAAACAGAATTG
>CAZCPI010000317.1:0-2551 GCA_964500535.1 uncultured Bacteroidales bacterium | reverse complement strand
TCACTACCATTAACATATGGTTTCTGAATACATCTGCCTGACGGAATATAAAATCTTGCAATTGTCAGTCTTACTGCAGAACCATCTTTGAATGGCACTTCGGTCTGAACCAGTCCTTTTCCAAAAGAGCGTCTGCCAATAACCCAGGCTCTGTCATTATCCTGAAGCGCTCCGGTCAGGATTTCACTTGAAGAAGCTGACCCTTCATCAACTATTACAACAACCGGAACATTCTGGCAGGATCCTGAGCCTGTGGAATATACATTTTCTCTTGGATATGCTTTGCCCTGAGTATAGAGTATCAGCCTGTTAGCCGGCAGGAATTCATTTGCAATATTTATTGCCGGATCCATCAATCCTCCCGTATTTCCCCTTAAATCAAGAATATATCTTTTACATCCTGACTTCTGAAGGAAGGCATATGCTTCCAGAAACTCTGAATGAGCATTAACCCCGAATGAACCTAACTTTATATATCCGATTTCATTACCGATTTTATATCTGGCATCTATGCTGTACACAGGGATATCATCCCTGATAACTTTAAACTGAAGTATGTCTTTTGTTTTGAATCTTTTGACGCCAATCTTTACAGAAGAGCCTTTATCCCCTCTCAACGTCTTAAGAATCTTCTCGTTATTTACACTTTTACCTGTAAATGCCGTGTCATTAATTGAAACAATCCTGTCACCTGCTTTTATCCCCGCACGTTCTGATGGTCCGTTTTTAACCACATTAATAACATAAATAGTATCTTCAAGTATTGTAAACTGAACTCCGATTCCGCTGAAACTGCCTTCAAGCTGTTCGTCTGTCAGTTTTCTCTGATCAGCGGGTATATAAACAGAATGAGGATCCAGCTCGGCAAGAACTTTTGGGATTAAATCTTCAGATATCTTTGATAAATCAACGCTGTCTACATATTTGGAATCAATCAGCGAAATCAGCGCACTGATTTTATTGAGATTATTAAGTCTGGTACCACTGTAACTAAACATTTCATTACGGGTCATCAGAGTACCAACAATCAATCCAACCGCAACACAAACCGCCATAACAAGCGGTATCCAGAATTTTCCTTTATTCTTCAGTTCCATCAGACAAATCTTTCAAATTACAATAAACTAATTCAATTCCTGCCCTTTTTAATAAATCTATACCATCTTCCGTATGATATGGTTCTGAATAAACCACTCTTTTAATGCCGGATTGTATAATAAGTTTTGAACATTCAATACATGGTGATGCTGTCACATACAATGTAGCCCCTTCACTGCTGTTGTTTGATTTTGCAACTTTTGTTATAGCATTGGCTTCAGCATGTAATACATAAGGTTTTGTTTTATAAAACTCATCCTCGCAAACATTTTCGAAACCTGAAGGAGTACCGTTGTATCCGTCGGAAATTATCATCTTGTCTTTGACAATCAGGGCTCCGACCTTCCTTCTCTTACAATAGGAATTTTCGGCCCAGATCAATGCCATACGCATATAGCGACTGTCAAGTATCAACTGTTTTTTATCTGTATCGCTGTTCATTTTTTTCTGTTAATCATCTGATTCCGTCTCTTTTGAGCAAAGCATCAATAGTAGGTTCCTGACCTCTGAAACGTTTGTAAAGCATCATAGGATGTTCGGTTCCTCCTTTGGAAAGAATATTTTTTCTGAATGATTCAGCGGTCTCAGTATCAAAAACTTTATTTCTCACGAAGAAACCATAAGCATCAGAATCCAGAACTTCAGCCCATTTATAACTGTAATATCCTGCTGCATAACCTCCCGAGAAAATATGAGAGAAAGTTGTACTTGTCAAACAATCATCAGGTTGAGGTAAAACGATAGCTTTACTCCACGCTTTTTTCTCAAACGCCTGTACATCTCCGTTGAAGTTTTCTTTTATAGTATGCCAGCCCAGATCCATATAGCCAAAACTAAGTTGTCTCATACAGGCATAGGCAATGTTGAAGTTTTGAGCAGCTTTAATTTTTTCTATCAGTTCCACAGGCATCTTTTCTCCTGTTTTATAGTTTACAGCAAAACAATCAAGAAATTCTTTCTCATTTGCCCAGTTTTCCATAACCTGTGATGGTAATTCAACGAAATCCCTGTAAACGTTAGTGCCTGACAAACTCCTGTAAGTCACGTCTGATAACATGCCATGAAGCGAATGGCCGAATTCATGTAAAAATGTAGTCACTTCGTCATATGTAAGCAAAGAAGGTTTATCCGGGGTAGAAGGAGTAAAATTCATAGTTATCGAAACATGAGGTCTGATATCTTTGCCATTTTTCCTGTATTGCTCATTTATGTCGCTCATCCAGGCTCCGGCTCTCTTAGACTTTCTCGGATGGAAATCTGTATATAGCACGGCAAGAAAACTGCCATCCTTATCAAATACATCCCATGCTTTTACTTCCTTGTTCCATACGGGTATTTTTTTGTTTTCTTTAAAGCTTATTCCATATAGTTTAGTTGCAAGACCGAAAACGCCATCAATAACATTTTCAAGTTTAAAATATGGTCTCAGGACTTCATCACTTACATCAAAAGT
>CAZCPI010000316.1:0-2553 GCA_964500535.1 uncultured Bacteroidales bacterium | reverse complement strand
CAAGAGGAATGATGACAAGATTTGTCATCGAAAACGAAATTGATGACCCTGAATACCTCAAAGCATTCGATTATGATGGGTATTATTATAACCGGGAACTTTCCAAAAAAGACAAAATGGTTTTTACGAGATAGCTGAATATCCTGACCGCAAGCCGCGAGGAATCTTCAATTCAGTATAGGAATAAATCATTTTGCGTTAACCCCACCACAGAGCAGCGGGAAATGCGCTCTCTGGTATTCAAAACTCTTCAGATTCATCATATTTTTGAAAGAGGAAATCATTGTAGGGAAACCTTGTTACATGTATTTCTTTAACTCTTTCATAAACAATACTCTTGAAAGTCTCCATGTTATCCAGATTCTTAGCAGAAATAAAAAAGCAGTTGTTTTGCATCTTTGACATCCAGGTGTTTTGCAACTCCTCTAAAGTGATGTTTTCCCGGGTCAGGGGAGTCAGGTCATCCTCATCCTTCTGAACATGCTGGTATGCATCAATCTTGTTAAAGACCAGTATTGTCGGTTTATTCCGGGATTCAAGCTCATCAAGAGTTTTGTTCACCACATCTATCTGCTCTTCAAAACCCGGATGAGAGATATCTACTATATGCAACAGCAGGTCTGCTTCACGGACTTCATCCAGCGTAGATTTGAAAGATTCTACCAGATCATGAGGCAGCTTACGTATGAAACCGACAGTATCTGTCAGCAGAAAAGGAAGATTGTCAATGATAACCTTTCTGACGGTGGTATCCAGAGTAGCAAACAGCTTGTTTTCCGCAAATACTTCTGATTTACTCAGGACGTTCATCAATGTTGATTTGCCAACATTTGTATAACCAACTAATGCTACACGAACCATCTTCCCGCGGTTCTTTCTTTGAGTTGCCTTCTGCTTGTCAATAAGCTTCAGATCTTCTTTCAGCTTTGATATTTTGTCAAGGATAATCCTTCGGTCGGTTTCAATCTGAGCTTCACCGGGCCCACGCATACCTATACCACCACGTTGTCTCTCAAGGTGTGTCCACATTCCTGTAAGTCTTGGCAGCAGATACTTGTATTGAGCAAGCTCGACCTGAGTTTTCGCATGCGCCGTCTGTGCACGTTTCGCAAAAATATCCAGTATCAGATTGGTACGGTCAAGTATTTTAATCTTAAGCTCGTTTTCAAGGTTTCTTACTTGTTTTGCTGACAATTCATCATCAAATATTGCCATATCTATTTCATTATCCACCACATAGGCTTTAATCTCAGCAAGTTTGCCAGTACCTACAAATGTCTTTGGATTTGCAAAATCGACTCTTTGCAAAAATGTCTTTACAGGAGTCGCTCCGGCTGTATCAGCAAGGAAAGCCAGTTCCTCCAGATATTCCTTTGCTTTCTGTTCAGGTTGCTTATCAGTAATCAAACCCACAAGTACAGTCTTCTCTGACTTTTCATTTAGCATAGCAGTCTCAATCATAAACCTTTAATAAATTTGCTGTAAAGATAGAACATTTTTACAGTTTGATGGTTATTTGTTTTAAAGTACATTTCTCGTTTATTTGCACACTGGTTAACAATTATAATTATATGGAAGCAGGTATATTTTTTTGGATTGGTTTTATTGCATTTGTAATAATAATGCTTGTATTAGATTTGTTTGTTTTTCATAAGAAGAATGAAACCCCGTCTATAAAGAGTTCTCTAAAATTAAGTGCATTCTGGATAGGTCTTGCACTACTGTTTAATATCGGCGTATTAATATTCTTTGGCAAAGAAAGTGCTTTGGATTTTTTTACTGCATATCTTATTGAAGAGTCCTTAAGTATTGATAATTTATTTGTATTCATTTTGATCTTCGGTTTTTTTAAGATCGAATCCAAATTTCAGCACAAAGTTTTATTTTGGGGCATAATTGGAGCTATCGTTATGAGAGCTGTATTTATTTTTGCCGGTGTTGCTCTTATTAACAATTTCGATTGGATAATGTACATTTTTGGCGGATTTCTCGTTTATACCGGCATCCATATGTTTGTAAACAGAAATAAAGAATCAGACTTTGACCCCAACAAAAATTTCCTGATTAAAGCATTCCGTAAGATGATGCCTGTCACTGATGATATGTCCAAACCTGATTTCTTCGTGAAAATTAACGGCAAAACTTTTGCTACAACTTTTTTCATAGCTCTTCTGTTTATTGAAGCATCAGATCTGGTCTTTGCAGTCGATTCAATACCTGCTGTACTTTCAGTAACAAATGATGTTTTCATCGTTTATACGTCAAACATCTTTGCTATCCTGGGTTTAAGATCACTATATTTCGCCTTAAACGGCATAATGCAATACTTCCGGTTTTTAAAGCTGGCACTATCGGGTATTCTTACATTTATAGGTTTTAAAATGTGTTTTAATAAGCTGGCGGAAGAATTAGGTTATCATTTACACATTTCAAATTATATGTCCTTATCTGTCATTGTAATCTTGCTTACAGTTTCAATTGTATCGTCTGTTTTGATTAAAGAGAAAAAAGATTAATTACTCATTTAAAAATATCTGTAACCGATAACTTCTT
>CAZCPI010000315.1:0-2567 GCA_964500535.1 uncultured Bacteroidales bacterium | reverse complement strand
TCTTCAGGATTGCGGGTTTGTCCATTTGTTTTATAGTTTTGGATGATTTTTGCATTCGGCGGAATGTTAACAGAGTAAATTCGCGATGTATTTCTGACGGAATGATTTTTCGGCTCAAAATCGCATGACAAGTTTATCTGCGGTCGGGGGATTAAATCCCGGAATGCGCTAACTCCGCTTCACTGCAGCAAACCTTAAATACTTAATAAAATGAAACTTAAAACCTGCGCCATTATATTTGTTATGTCGGTTTCCGGCATTACAAATCTTTTTTCTCAGAATTTAAATAATCCCAACACTTCGGGGCAACAGGAAACATCAGCTCCTGAAGTAAAGCAAAGACCTTTAATTTGCATCGAAACCAACAACACTGCTTTGGTTTTAAAAGCCGGCTATGACAAAATGCTTTATCAGACTTATCTTGGCAGCAAATTAATGAATGCAACTGATTATGAGGCGGTTTCAAAGGAAAATACAAAGAAGTTCGTTATAAACGACGGCAATCCTCTTATTGATCTGAGGCACAAGGCTTATCCGGTTTTTGGCACTGACAATCTTTTCCAGCCTGCACTCAGAATGACTCACAATAACGGAAATCCCTCGCTCGAACTGATGTATGTCAATCACGACTGCCAGTCCATTGACGATAATATCAGGCTTACAACCATAGAGCTTAAGGATATGGTTTATCCTGTTAAAGTAAAACTTTTTTATAAGGCATATTATAAAGAGGACATTATTGAAATGTGGACAGAAATCAGCCATAACGAAAAGAAGCCTGTCACATTATATAACTATGCGTCTGCAGCCCTGCATCTCGATGCCGATAAATACTGGCTGACACAGCTTTACAGTGATGTTGTGGAAGAAGCCCGCATTGAGGAGAGCATGCTGACTCATGGCACCAAAGTTATTGACAGTAAGCTTGGTGTGCGTACGAGCATGTTTAATGTGCCTGCGTTTTTTATTTCTTTAAATGGCAAAAGCGATGAAACCAATGGTGAACTGATCGCGGGAACTCTTGCCTGGCAGGGTAATTTCAAACTGTGTTTCGACCTTGACAATAATAATGAGCTGAGAGTGGTTTCAGGTATAAATGAATTCGCATCTGAATACAATCTTGCTCCGGGTAAAGTGTTTCAGACTCCTTCTTTTATATTCACTTACTCAAATAACGGCAAAGGTAAAGCCAGCAGAAACCTGCATTCATGGGCCAGGAAATATGGTCTTAAAGACGGGCAAAAGCCAAGATTTACATTATTGAATAACTGGGAAACTACTTATTTTGATTTTGATGAAACCAGACTAGCTGAAATGTTCACTGATGCTAAAAGCCTCGGAGTCGATATGTTTTTGCTTGATGACGGCTGGTTTGGCAATAAATATCCCAGAAGGGGTTCTACCTCTGGACTCGGTGACTGGCAGCCTACAAAATCAATCATTCCCGACGGTCTTGGTTATCTGATGAAAAAATCGGCTGAAACCGGTGTCAGATTTGGTATCTGGATTGAGCCTGAGATGATTAACGAGAAGTCTGAGCTGTACGAAACTCATCCTGACTGGGTTTTGAGCCTTCCGGACAGAGACAAACATTATTACCGTACGCAGCTTGTACTTGATCTTTGCAATCCTTTAGTGCAGGAATTCGTTTTTAAAGTGGTTGATGATATAATGCAAACAGATACCGGCGTCTCTTTCTTCAAATGGGATTGTAACCGCATGATGGCAAGCGCATACTCCAACTACCTGAAAAACAATCAGTCGCATATGTTTATCGAATATACGCGTGGTCTTGTCAATGTTCTTGAGAAGATCAAAGCTAAATATCCTTATTTACCGATGATGCTTTGCGCCGGTGGTGGAGGCAGGATTGATTATGGTTTCCTGAAATATTTCACTGAATTCTGGGCCAGCGATAACACTGATCCTTTCAACAGGGTCTTCATTCAGTGGGGTTTCTCCCATTTCTTCCCTTCTGTGGCTACTTGTTGTCATGTTACTTCTATGGGTAAGCAATCCATCAAATTCAGGACTGAAGTGGCTATGATGGGCAAACTTGGTTTTGATATCAACGTCAAACATCTTAAGGATTACGAGCTGGATTATTGCCGCCTTGCCATCGCCAACTACAAGCGTCTGAATAACGTAATATGGCAGGGTGACCAGTATCGTCTTATTTCTCCTTACGATGAAACCAGGGCTGTTCTGATGTATGTCAACTCTGAAAAGGATAAGTCTGTGCTTTTCTCTTATACCTTGCATCCTTTGCAGGATCCGAATTACAGCAGGGTTAAATTGCAGGGGCTTGATCCTTACAAATCATACCAGGTTGAGGAAATTAATGTCAGTCAGGGTTTCAGACCTGCCTTTGAAGACTCCGGCAAAGTTTTTTCCGGTGATTTCCTCATGAAAGTTGGTCTTAACGTCTCTTCTCCTAATCCTGAAACCAGCGTCGTCATAGAAATTACCGCTGTATAGCAGTCGCCGTTTATTTACGAAAAAACCCCAGCCAATTTTAACGGCGACTACCTACTTTGCCGCCTTTGGCAGCCTGCCTCCTTGGCGCT
>CAZCPI010000314.1:0-2570 GCA_964500535.1 uncultured Bacteroidales bacterium | reverse complement strand
TGCTGACTGAGGAAGATGCCATAATCTCTGATGCTCTTAATCATGCGTCGATTATAGATGGTGTCAGGCTTTGCAAAGCTCAGAGGTACAGGTATGCAAATGCTGATATGGCTGATCTGGAGAATCAGCTTATTTCTGCTCAGAGTCAGAGGTTTCGGCTAATTGTTACAGATGGAGTATTTTCCATGGACGGCAATGTGGCTCCATTGGATAAGATATATGAACTTGCCGGGAAATATGATGCTATGGTTATGGTAGATGAGTCTCATTCTGCTGGTGTTGTCGGCAAGACAGGAAGGGGCATTACTGAGTTGTACGGTTTAAAGGGTAAGATTGAAATTATTACCGGCACTCTGGGCAAGGCTTTTGGTGGTGCAATTGGTGGTTTCACTACAGGCAAAAAAGAGATTATTGCTATGTTAAGACAGCGTTCACGCCCTTATCTGTTTTCAAATTCAATTCCTCCGATGGTTGCTGCCGCCGGTATAGAAATGTTTAAGATGATGGATGAAACCAATGAATTACAGGATAAACTTCATAAAAACACGAGTTATTTTGTTCAAAAAATGGTTTCAGCCGGTTTTGATATTAAACCAACTGAATCTGCAATTTGCGCTGTGATGTTGTATGACGCAGGTTTGTCACAGGAAATGGCTTCGAGGTTGCTTGATGAAGGTATTTATGTAACCGGTTTTTATTATCCAGTTGTCCCTAAAGGTCAGGCAAGAATAAGGGTTCAGATATCGGCTGCTCATGAAACGGAACATCTGGATAAGTGCATAGATGCGTTTATTAAAATTGCAAAAGAATTGGATGTGTTGAAGTAATATTATCCTTTATGAAAGCTCTGGTTAAAAGCAAACCTGAAAAGGGTATATGGATGGAAGATAAGCCTATGCCTCACATGGGAGTAAATGATGTGCTTATTAAAATAAAAAAGACTGCTATTTGCGGTACTGATCTTCATATTTATAAGTGGGATGAGTGGTCTCAAAAAACAATCAGGGTACCGATGACCATTGGTCACGAGTATGTTGGTGAGATTGTTGAAAAGGGTCATGGCGTTCGTAATATTAAGATAGGTGAACGTGTAACAGGGGAAGGTCATATTGCCTGTGGCTATTGTCGCAATTGCAGGCGGGGCAATCTTCATGTTTGTGAAAACTCGATAGGAGTGGGAGTGAACAGGGACGGTGCATTTGCAGAATATCTTTCTGTTCCGGCTTCAAATGTCGTACATCTTGATCATAGAATATCTGATGAAGTTGCTGCTATCATGGATCCTTTCGGAAACGCAACTCATACTGCCTTATCTTTTCCTGTGCTTGGTGAGGATGTCCTGATTACTGGTGCCGGTCTTATAGGTACCATGGCTACTGGTATTTGCCGGTTTGCGGGAGCTAAAAATATTGTTGTAACTGATCTTAGCGACTATCGTCTTGCTATTGCAAAAAAAATGGGAGCTACCCTGACTATTAATCCTTCTAAAGGTGAGACGGTTGAAGATGCGAGAAACCTGTTAAAAATGAGAGGTTTTGATATTGGTCTGGAAATGTCGGGCTCATCTGCGGCTTTCAGCAATATGATTGATAATATGTATAACGGTTCTAAAATTGCATTGCTGGGAATACTTCCCGATAATACAATGGTTGAATGGAGCAAGATTATTTTTAAAGCTCTTACTCTAAAAGGCATTTACGGTCGTGAAATGTGGGAAACCTGGTATAAAATGATTCAAATGTTGATTACAGGACTTGATCTTACTCCTGTGATAACTCATCGTTTTAGCATTGATCAGTTTCAAAAAGGTTTCGACGTGATGGAAAGCGGTCTTTGCGGCAAAGTCATTCTTAACTGGAATTAGTATCAAATAAGTTTTCCGCCAAACAAAAAGTAAACTAATGCTGCTATTGCTGCACTGACAGGAATTGTAAGTATCCATGCTGTCATAAGACTTTTAGTAACTCCCCACCTTACTGCTGAAAGTCTTTTGACTGCTCCTACACCAATAATTGATCCTGTGATAGTGTGAGTAGTACTTACGGGTATTTTTAATGCTTCTGAAAAGTAAAGGGTAAGAGCTCCCGCGGTTTCAGCAGCAACGCCTTCAAGTGGTGTAACTTTGGTTATCCTGGATCCCATAGTTTTGATAATCCTCCATCCGCCTGATAGCGTACCGAGAGATATTGCAGTAAAACAGGCAAATGCAACCCAGTCCGGCATTTGGCCAATCTCATGAATACCCATGTCAATACCGTTTTTATGATATGCTGCAAAAAGTGCTGCGGCAATAATACCCATTACTTTCTGTGAGTCGTTCAATCCATGTCCGATACTGAATAATCCTGATGAAACCAACTGCAGTTTTTTAAACATGTTATTGGCTTTGTGCGGATTGACTTTTTTGAAAAGATGAAGAATCAAAATCGTTATAACTATCGAAAAACAAATTCCAATAAAAGGCGCTAAAATTATAAAAGAAGCAATCTTAACAATAACATCTCCCTTAATCGCCTCCAATCCATGTGATGTAAATCCACTACTGACGATAGCACTCATAATCGCTGCTC
>CAZCPI010000313.1:1461-2571 GCA_964500535.1 uncultured Bacteroidales bacterium | reverse complement strand
GGTATATTTTCAACAAAGATTTACCTGCAATATATTCCGGCTCATTCTTTTTTCTTTACACTTCATTACGTGAGAGTTTTGGGATACCATTAATTGAAGCGATGGCATGCGGAGTCCCGGTTATAACGTCAAATACCTCTTCAATGCCTGAAGTAGGCGGAGAAGGCGGTTATTATTCGAATCCTTTTGACGAACAGGATATTGCTGAAAAAATGATTAGTCTGGAGTTTGATGATAATTTGTATAGTAAACTTGTTGATTATGGTCTGGAAAGAGTTAAGAACTTTTCATGGTTTAATACGGCATCAAAAACAAAAGAAGTCTATAATGAAGTTTATAACCAAAACAAATCCAAATGAAACAGAGAGATTTCATATTCACCGGATTGCAACCCTGGGATATACCATTTGGATCCAATGCTATTGATATTGCAAAAGAAATAGCCAAAAGCAACAGGGTTTTATATGTTAACAGTGCTCTTGATCAAATGACTTTATGGAAAAACGAAGATAAACCTGAAAACAGACAAAGGATAGATGTATTAAAGAAAAGGTCCACACCTTTGAGACATATATCTGATAAACTCTGGGTTTTGGATTATCCTTTTACTGTACTGTCAATAAACTCTATACCTGATGGTTTTATTTTTGATTACTTCAACAAAAAAAACAATCAGAAGCTATTCAGATATATTAAAAAAATCTCTGATAAGTTAGGTTTCAAAGATACCATACATTTTATTGACAATGATATTTACAGAAGTCAGTATTCCAAAGATATTTTGAAACCGGCTCTTTCAATATATTACAGAAGAGACAATCTTCACCCATTTCAGTACTGGAAAAACCATGCACCAAGACTTGAGCCACAACTTATAACAAAAAGTGATTACGTTTTGTGCAACTCTCCTCAATTACAGGAATATGCATTAAAATTCAATAAAGAGAGCCACAACATTGGACAAGGTCTTGACCTTTCGGCTTATGATGCAGACGCTTCATATCCGTTACAAGAAAAATTCAAATCCGTACCCCGCCCTGTAATCGGATATATAGGCGATATTACCAGTGCAAGACTTGATCCTGATCTACTTTATGAGCTTGCTAAAAG
>CAZCPI010000313.1:0-1438 GCA_964500535.1 uncultured Bacteroidales bacterium | reverse complement strand
TTGTTATGATTGGCGGAGAAGATAAAGTTTTTGAAAATCATCTGTTGCACGAGTTAAAGAATATGCATTTTTTTGGCAAAATAGCCAAAGAAACAGTCCCGGCATACATGTCAGCATTTGATGTGTGCATAAATCCGCAAAAGCTCAATGAAATTACAATAGGGAACTATCCGAGAAAGGTTGACGAATACCTTGCTATGGGGAAACCGGTTGTTGCTACCAAGACCATGACTATGGAGCTATTCAGAGAACACACATATTTATGCTCAGGATTAAAAGAATATCAGGATGCACTTGATAAAGCTTTAGCGGAAAATAGTGAAGAAAAAATAAAAGAAAGAATTGCGTTTGCCAACTCCCACAGCTGGGAAAATAATGTAAAATCGATATATCAGATAATTGACAAAAAATAATTCTACCATGTACTACAGAAACATTACCGATCTGAACAATATTATACTTAAGAAACTAAGTATTTTACCGAGAGATTTTGATTTAATAGTTGGTATACCAAGAAGTGGAATGCTCCCGGCAAACATATTGGCATTATATTTAAATAAGCCATTAACCGACCTTAACTCTTTTGTAAACGGACACGTATACAAAGCCGGAGAAAGAGGTCAATTCTTTGATATAAAAGAATTTAAAAAAATACTGATTGTAGATGACAGCATTGCATCAGGTTCAGCGCTTGAAAAGTGCAAAGCCAGTATTAAAGATATATCACAAAATTTCGAAATCAGCTTTTGCGTGATATATGTTATTCCAGGCAAAGAAAAACTTGTTGATTATTATTTTGAATCCGTTCCGCTTCCGCGATATTTCCAATGGAATATCCTCAATCATACGTCACTTGAAAAAGCCTGTTTCGATATTGACGGTGTACTTTGTCCCGACCCTACCGAACAACAAAATGATGACGGGCCTTTATATAAAGACTTCATACTTAATGCCCCGCCATTGTTTATACCCGGAGCTAAAATCGGAACCATTGTTACTTCAAGACTTGAGAAATACAGAGAAGAAACAGAAATATGGTTAAAAAAGAATAATGTAAAATATAAGAAACTCGAAATGCTTGATTTACCGGACAAAGAAGCAAGAATAAAAGCCGGTAATCATGGACAATTCAAGGCATCAGTATATGGTTCATCAACTGATTATATCTTATTTATAGAAAGTAATTACCATCAGGCGGTTGAAATTAATCATATTACAAAAAAGCCCGTATTATGTACTGAAAACTTCCAGATGATTTTCGAGTCAGAATCCTTGATGTACAATATCAAAAGTGGAAAATATTTTCCTTTCCTGAGAAAAACAGCTTTGAAAATCAGAAACAGACTGAGAAAATTAAGATAGATAAACGTCGGGAATAAATAAGAGCCGAAAGCCGGACTTGAACCGGCGACCTACGCATTACGAATGCGTTGCTCTA
>CAZCPI010000312.1:0-2627 GCA_964500535.1 uncultured Bacteroidales bacterium | reverse complement strand
AGAATATTGAAATGGGAACTCTTGGTCAAAAAACAGAGGGTCAATTTGTTTTCATACCACTAGCAAATCCGATTGGTTCTGATGGTATGATGAGTGTGAATACTACAGAATCATCAGGAAAAATATCTATCACAATAAATGGATTATTTAGAAACATTTCTGATGAAGAAAGTAGTTTTATAACCGTAGGTGAGGGATCAAGTTCGATTATTATTAATCCTGACATCTTTCGTCAGATGCAGTATTATGAAGCATTATATCCCTCTCAAACTATTAATATTATTCGAATACCTGTCAATGATCCTGCAATACCATCAGATCCAAATGACTTCACTGGATTAAATCCGGATTCTAAAAAAATTTATTATCATTTACTCACTGTTTATCCAAATTCTTCAATTAGTTCTGGCATCCAGAATTGGACCGCTGATTTTTATTTAAATCGGGTACCTTCATTTGATATTCAAAATTCTGTCAGTGCTCAATCTTTTAAAGATACTGAAAAATGGGCTGGTCATCTAAATGCCACCTTCCGATATGATTTAATAATGAATTTGATGAAACGAAATCAGAGTTTTAATTACCCCGTTTTTCAGAATTTTACAATAAATAGCTCTATTATTAAACCTAATGAGTTTTGGATAAATTTACAAGACCCTGCTTATGGGCTTGATACCTATGGGCCTGTAATTATGAGAGATGATGCCGGTAATTGGTATAATGGGACATTAAATCAGACACAAAATTATGATGTGAATATTACTCAAGCATTTAACTTAACTCAAAAGATAAATTACTCTTTAATATCTGAAGTAACTAAAGAATCATATAAAGAGGGCGAACAGTCTTCTTCGGCTAATATGGGTTCTTTTTCGTATATAGGTAAAAATTACTATTGGCTAAATCAGGAATATACATATGTAATGGGAGGTATTTTTCTCAGTCAAGAAGGAACAGGTGGCAGTGTCGCTAAAGTTATGCCCTTAATATCTCTAGGGGTAAGAGACGGAGAACCGGAAGTAAAAATCACAAGGTTACAGATTACTGGGAAACCTTCGGTAATTGCAGGTTCTTCAGGGGTGCAGGTACTATCGAGAGTAACAGGAATTCGTAAAAACTTCATTAATAATAAATTACTTGCTCCTTCTCCGGATAATGCACGGAAAGTAGAAATCTCTATAGAATATCCTGCAAATCCTGAAATGGTACAAGCATGGCAAAATGCTTTCCAAACGGCAGTTTATTCTGCAAATCTTACCACGGGTTTCGATCCCAGCTGGAGTGAAATTATGACTTCTACTGGAACAATTACTGGTATTAGGATTCCGAAAAATCCGATGAATATTTCTCTCGATTATACAGAAGTCGATGCCGAAATTATTTTACAGCCAGTAGGATGGCAGGGGTCGTGATGTAGATGAATCATGATAAAGCGATGTCTGAGATGATAGGGGCTCTTGCCCTTGTCGTTGTTTTTGTAGCATTAGCAGCAATTTTCCTTGTAAACCTCACTCAATTTTATCCCCCTGAGGTCTTACCTGATCCCCGAATTGATGTATATAATGAGACCTATTCTCATTCTGGGGAAAACACGGTATATATTACATCTTTAGGGGGAAACCCACTTCCTGAAAACCAATACTCAATAAAGATTCATAATTCAACGGGCTATCATGAAATTCCAAAGTCACAGTTGCAAAATGTGGATTCTTTGGCCAATAAAGATATAAAAACCGGTAATAAATTATATTTTTTTGTTGGAGAGACTCCGGGTAATAAGTACGATATCCAGACAGTGGATATTATCTATCATAACCCTGCCACTGGTTCAGATACGCTCATGTATCGAAAAGGTCTCTTAAAACCTGAAAGAGTCTTTTATGTCAGGATAATGGTAACCAGTTTAAGCACATATCCCACTTCACCTCAGGTAACTGCAGGAGGACAGGTTATCCTTCCAGGTCCATACGTTGATATTCCTGTCACCTCTGGTCAACTTGCCTTATTGGCTGAGGGTGCAGTAATTAATAATATATGGGTAGCAAGTGGGCAATTATCAGATCCATTATCGGTTCAATCTTTAGGGAATCTATTTGGTAATCCGGGGGGGAGAATCACGTATGATTGGACTCAGCCGGTAAATGAAGATCTCACCATTTTGGTTGATTTCAGAGATCCTATTGTTCGGATCTTTAATACCGGGGGTGATGGGGTTGTCAATGTCGGTTCAGAAATATTACTCCCAGATCCAGGTGGGTCCGGTGAGGACTTCTACCGGAATATTGATGCCTTACTACCCATCTTATTCCAAGGAGTCAGTGGTGGAGTCATTGATGACCTTAAGGTAGTTCGTGGTCTTGTTAATAGTGGTTATGACGTATTATCCTCAGGTAATCAGGTATCTGAAGCCGTAGGTGGTTCTCAATTTACCTATGGGCTCTACAATGAAACAAATGTCTACTCATTTGACGATAGAGCAACAGGTGACGAATCACATGATTTCTCTGTTGCAGTGGACTTTAGTGGTTCAACCCGGACAGTACGGGTAATTAACCTGGGTCCTGGCGGCATTGTCCGGTATAAAGAAGAAACAATTTTAAGTGGGGTAAATCAGAATCTCACCGTTC
>CAZCPI010000311.1:0-2635 GCA_964500535.1 uncultured Bacteroidales bacterium | reverse complement strand
TTAATGCCGCCTTGCTTGTTCTGTACTCCTTAGCCTCTGCCTTGAGTTTCTTCACGTATTCGGCATCGTAGGTTTTTAGTTCATCTGAACTTTCGTTTTCTTCTGCTGCAACTTCTGCTGCAACTTCTTTTTCAGTCATTTAAAACTCCTTTTGCTGCAATAAAAAAAGCACTCCATCTGGAATGCTTAATTTGATTGCGTTTATTAAATTGTTGTTTATTTATGTCATGCTGCTTTTTTATATACGTTTATCAGCCAGTTACCAAGTTGCCTGTCACTTGCCGGATTATCCATAAATTTAAGGTAACGTTCAGTAAAATCCTCCACGCTCTGCACCTCATTTAGAACACAACATCTGCAGTTAGGATGAAGCGGCGGATAACCTGTTTTCTCAACCGGCAATCCGTCAAGCGGTGTGCAGTTCTCACAAGCTCCGATTGCAATGAGCCAAGTAAGTCCCGTGCTGCCCGGGTTCTTTTCTGCCGATATCCTGTTAGCCTCATTAAACGCAACGCTCATTTCAGTCCTAAGCAACCTTGATGCTTCATAACCTACCCTGCGACCGTGAAGTGATGTCAGCTTTGCCGGTGTATATGCCGGATTAAGCAGGTTTTCAAGCGCTGATATTACCGCCTTGTCTGATGCGCTCCCTCCGCTGATGACGTTCTGCATTATTATCCGTTCAATCTCGTTTTTGGTTCGAGCCTCAAGCAGCCATATCCTGTTGCTTAGCATGAGTCCGTCAGCATAAATCTTGCTGTATGTGTAGGCAACGGCGTCATAATTTACCTTGCTTAAAATGCGTGTCATGTCGATATTTACGCCATTTGCTTTCAAGCTGCGCTGATACTGGCTCATTGATATTTTGTTTACTTCCATGCCAAGGTCGGCGGCTTCAATTAACGCCCTGTCAAGCACGCCCTCAAAGTTATTGGAAAGCCTTGCGGCATCGCGCAGCAGGGAATTAATCCTTATTTTTGCCTGCGCGTAAGTGAGCGATTTCTTGTCAAGTATTGCCTGTGCCTTTTCTTTTATATCACCTGCAGCCTCAATAAAAAGACGCGCCAGTTCCTTGTCCTGCTTTGCCGTCAGTTTTAAAAACTTCTGCCTGTGGCTTTCAATGTAATCCTTAAATGCATCACTCATTCAGTGTTTCTTTCATCGGTATATGATTTGTCAATTTGCTTTCTTTCCTCAATTATCTTTGCTATTTCAGCCTCCGGATCTTCAATTCCCAGCTTGTCCATTTCAGTAGTTACGCTTGAAAGTCCTGCGGCAAGTTTTGCTGTTGCAACCTGTATTTCCTCAAGCTCGTTTTGTGGTATCGGATTATGGATTATTACCTCGATATCAAGGTCGTCGGGTATTTTATAGCCCTCATAGACCTGCTTTAATTTAAGCGTGCCAAAATAGATATCCCTAAGGCGCGCACTCCATATTGTGTTCTTCTTACTAGTCTTTGATATGATTGCAGAAAATAACAGTTTTAACGCAACGCCGGATAAACTTCCCATTCCGCTTACCTTGTCAACGCTTAGGTTAACGGTTTCTGAAAACTCAAATAACGCAGCTTTTAAGCTGTCGATATGATATTTCAGGCTTTCGATATAACTGAACTGGCTTTCCAATTTAAACACGTCAGCTTTCTGCGTTCCCGTAGGACTGCCGCCTGCCAAATCCCATACCGCGCCCGCCTTTGTTTTTGGCGGATTGTTAGGGTCAAAGTTCATGTTCATCATTACGGTTATTGCAAACATATCAAATCGCAAGCTGTCTGATAAGTCTGAATACTTCCTGTTTATTTCGTTGATTATTGGTATCAGGTCTTTTGGTTCAGGCAGCCCCCAGACTTCCCCGAGTTGCGGCGTATTTGCAACGATGTAAACCGGCAGGAAGTCTATCAGGTTGTTATTCTTGCCTATTGCCTGCCAGTCCTGAATTATGACCTTTGGCGTTGAAATCTCGCGCACATCATACTTGGCTTCAAAGACATAACATTTGCCGTCCTTGTAGTCAAAGGTCTGTTTCCAGATTGTACGCTCATCTTCAAAGGCTATGAAATGCACGCGGTGTATATTCTCGTAGTCATCAAATTCATATACGGGAAAGCACTCTATCCTGTTTCGCGGCAGTATTCTCGGATAACCCTTAACTTCATCATATTTCAGCTTGAACGCCACGCCCCCCGATGTGTTGCACTCTATTGCAGCCTGAATGAGCTTTTCATCCATCTTGTTGTCTTTGTGTATCTGGTAAAGGTCAGTTTCTATTTCATTAGCCCTGTTTTGTGCGCTCTCGGAGGTGCAGTTAAAATCAATGCTTTCCTCAAACTGCCAGCTTGCCAGCTTGTTTACAATGAGCCGGCAGTAGTTTAGCGGAACCTGTGTAGGCAGGTAACTCTTGCCGGATGTGCGCTGTGCATATTCGGGATTTATTTCGGTTATGTATTTAAAAACATTATTGTCGTAGTAATCCTGATATTTTATCAAATCGGCAATTATTTCAAGCTGTTCATCGTTAAAGATTGTCGGCTCCGTAGCCTTTGCAATGTTTACAATATATTGTGAATCAAACATATAAAGTCCTTTATTTAAAATTTATCTGAAAGAAATCGGTGCATTTCTTATTACCTTAA
>CAZCPI010000310.1:0-2637 GCA_964500535.1 uncultured Bacteroidales bacterium | reverse complement strand
CCCATCGTTTTATTGGTTTGCCGAGAGCATGGAAGGAATAGAATATGGCGGTCAGGTTGAAGCCGGTGAAGTTTTTACTCTTGGAAATGAGATCTGGGATGGTTACGGAACCATTCGGGCCACAAAGGCATTCGTCCAATTATTTGATAAGAATGATGTCAGGAAACGGTTCCCGTTTTATGTAAATGAGGAAGACGGCTTCTTTACCTCAAAGTTCGGACACCGTACCATGATGGGCGATGCGGAATTCCCCATGGCCCGTATTGCCGAGGCATATTTGATAAAAGCCGAGTCAGAAGCAAATCTTGGTAATGCCGCTGCAGCAAAAAATGTTCTGAATGCTTTGCAGATCAAACGGGGAGCGACTCCTACGGAGGGAAGCCTGGATAAAATATATCTTGAAAGGAGAAAAGAATTGTATGGAGAAGGACACCGTCTGTTTGACATTAAACGGTTGCGTCAGCCCCTGGTTCGTTCCGCTTATCCCGAGCAATGGGTGGCTCTTGACCTTTCCGCAGACAGCCCCCGTTTTATGTTCCCCATACCCAACAACGAAATGCTGTATAATACAGCCCTGACGGAAAACGATCAGAACGACTACTGGAAATAGTTGAACACAATGAAACATTTTAATACCTTACTGATTGCGGGAGCACTTTTATGTGTGCTCCCTCTTTCTTCGTGCCGGCAAAACCAGGCTGAAGGAATAGTTCATTTTCAGGACCGTAAAATCAACATTAAAGCTTTCCTGACAGATTTTCCTTATCAGCCCTATTCTTTCAGTTTAAGCGAAGATTGCAGCAAATTGTTTTATTTAAAAACAGATACTGTTAACTCACTTTTGATGCTGGACCTGACATCGGAAAACAATCTGGATGCCGGAGTTTGCCTTTCCGATATTGATTTCTCAAAACGTAACTTCTGGAATCACAGGTATAACACTGCGGACAGCTGTCTCTATTGGATAGGAGATGAAAAGAACGATGAAATTATTAATATCTGGAGACTGAACCTTCAGACGGGAGCGGCGGAAAAACTGACCGACGTTCCTTATATTTACGGGTGGGGATTTAATCCTGCAGGCACCAAAATCGCCTATGTTGCCCGACTCGGCCAGAATGAAAGCCGTTTGGATGAACTCCGTATACTGGACCTGCAGACCTTGAAGGAAACCGTCGTTTACTGCGATACTCCTGCCTTCAGAATGACCTGGACAGAGATAGCCTGGCAACCCGACGAAAAAGGGGTTTTGCTTAGTGTGCTGAAAAACGCCGATAGAACATTTTCTAATATCGGATATGTCAACTTTGAAGACCGCTCATTAAAGATCTTGACCGACACATTATTACCGGCAAGTCTGGACGGAACGGAAGTGATACCGGACTGGTATTCGTCCGGTTCAGGATTTTTCCTGAGCGACCAGACCGGTTATCCGAATGTCTATTCATATAACATTGAAAATAAACAGGTCACGCAAATTACCCGTTTTGAGAGGGACACAAGAGTTGAATGGATAGACTGCGAAGGACAAAGAAAATTACTGGCCGTTCAAAACGCACCTGCGGGAACAAAGATGCTGCTGATAGACCCTGCTACGGGACAGGTTCTTTGCGAGGAAACATACCCGGCAGAACTGCGTTTTGCCGGAAACAACAAAGACAGGGTATATCTCTATGCCGGAGCCGTGGACATTGTTTTTCAGCTATGGGCTGTTTCTGTTTCCGACAATGAAATAAACAGGGAGATTGTAGTGGACCTTCCCGGGGTAAAAAAAGAGGAGATGATAACCTCTGCAGTCGAACGCCTTACCATTCCTTCTTTCGACCGTGATTTGCACGCTTATCTTCTGATCCCGAAGAAACCGCTCGAAGGCGATAAAAGTATGGTTATGATCCAGTCTTTCTATGGCGGATCCAATGAATACGACATGGAACATCAAATCTTTACGGAAGCCGGAATTTATGTGCTGAGCCCTTCGCCCCGCGGATCCGGCGGATTTGGAAGGGATTTTGCCGCATTGAACGATAAAGACCTGGGAGGAAACGAAATAGTAGATATCATCTATTGCGCACGTTATATATCGGAAAAACTCGGCATACCTCCGGAAAGAATCGGAGTTTTCGGGATGAGTCACGGCGGTTACGCGACCATGCGTCTGATGACATTTCCCGGCACCGTTAATGGCATCACGGCCTCGTTCCCGTTCGCTTTTGGGGTTGCTGTGGCCGGTTTCTCCGACATTATCTACGAACACAACCATTCCAATATTCCGGACTGGACATTTCTGGAAGCCGGAGATCCGGTAAAAGACAGTGTAAGATTACAGGACAGGTCGCCCATAAATCATGCCGAAAAAATTACCGGACCTTTATTGCTGATTCACGGAAACCACGATAACAGGGTGAATATAGAAGGATCCCGTATGATGTACAAAAAATTAATGGATTTGAAAAAACCGGTTGATTTTCTGGAAGTTGAAGGACAGGGCCACGGATTTAAGGGACTCGAAAATAATATGTTATATTATAAAACCATATTCTCTTTCCTGGAAAAAGCGGTTTAACTCTTTCATGAGAAGGACAGTAGGAAGAAATTCTTTATCTTTGAAACAGAAGATCATCTCATGAAAAAATCAAT
>CAZCPI010000309.1:0-2640 GCA_964500535.1 uncultured Bacteroidales bacterium | reverse complement strand
CCATATTCTTTGGGATCAGCATGGTCTTTTTTCTGGTTTTGATGAAAAAGAAGAGATGAGTTCGCCGATCTGGTTTTTCACCTGATGGTTCTTCTTAAAGAGAAGGGAAAGACCTTGCGGGATGTCATTGCAATTCTGAAAAGGAGGGAAAAATAAACACCCTAAACATCAGAAAGAAAAACCAATTTTTGTTTGACTGTCCCTATCAGGTTTTATCTTTGCATAGTTGTTTGGTACAGGGTTGATTCTTGAACTTCTTCCTCAAAACTTTTACCATCTTTACTTACCTGGTCTGAACAGAATATAGAAAAATATTTTTCCACTTCCTTTCGATTACTGGATTTCGTCTTTCATCTATGTATTAGATGGAACACAGAAAAGTCAACTAAAGAGAGAAATAGTAAGACTTGATCTTTTGCGCCATTAAAAAGCGGCGATCTCTCAAGAATTGCTCATAACCATCCAACTCAGAAATAAATATCGATTCCGGTATGCAATTCATAGCCATATTGTGCAGAAGCTCGTCTTCAGATGTTATCGCCCCAAAATGAAACTCTCCTTGAGTAATCTGATTTTTAATAATCGCAAAATATTCTTTTGGCGAACGGTTTCCAACCTGAATGTTAATTTCAGTTTGCATATAGACGTAATTCGCAATCTGATTGTATTTTCCACGTTGGAACCCATTCTTTTTTAGATAATCTCTTGGGAAGAGGTGATGGATATCTCCACGAAGTGTTATCAGATCGCTTATCAAGACATCTTTTGAAAGAAAACCTTTATCGTTTGCTTTAACCTGTGCAGCAAGAAACACATTGAAATTTGGGCTGCTGCTAACTGAGGTGTCCATGTTCTGAAGAAGAGCTGCATTCCAGAAAGCATCGGAGAGCTCACCCGCCTCTTTTTCCGTTAAGTACTCGCCAAAAGATTTTTCTGAAATTTGCTTAATATCAAAATCGAACATCGACTCCGGTGATCCCGAATATCGTTGAGTTAGAATACAATAAACAAACCATCGTCGGACAAAACTTGCAATTTTTTCGGGATGTTCTCCAAGTGAACGAAGTTTCAAATACACGATGTAGGCAGAGTTCAATGCGTTTTGTGACCGGATCATATCGGGAGAAATGAATCCTGCGGATTTAATAATCATGACAAACTGTTTGAACTGATATTCGTTCATGAAGTTTATTACACCTGAAGCTAACCGTTGAAATGATTCTTCTGCAATAGTGGCTTCAAAGGTTCTTGTTTCAAAATTCCTTCCTGATAATAAACTTACAAGGTCTGCTAGCTTACCACGGTTAAACTCTGATGTAAATGAGACTCTCAGTAAATCTGTATAAGACGGGTCATATATCTCGTCATTTTCATTATGCAACCACGACATTTTTTGAAAATACTGCGTTGCTGCAAAGTCCGGATCATTTTCCTTTATTGAATGAAAGAATTCCGGATTGACAGCTAAATGACAGAAATAATCAATGGCTTTTCGTAAAACATTACCTCCATAAATTTCATTGGCAGCGATTTTAGACATGGCAAAGTCTGCCTGACTAAGAACAACTCCCTGGGAGTTTATCCGAATAAAAATCTCGGTTACAGTCTCAATATCCAAATCAGAATCCAATTCAATCAGCCCAATCTGCTTTTTAGCCAAATCAAATAATCGTCCAATATTATTGATTACCATCTGTTGGTCAGCCTCGGGATTCAGCGCAATATAGTCAGTGATGATTTGATAAGAATTTACTCCCGGCTTAAACAACTCAGCAATATCGTGAACCCAGGTCTTGTCTTTCACGATAGCCGGATTCTGAACTTCAAAACGTTCATCAACCGGATGAAATGCAATTTTAATCTTAATTTTCTGATAACTTTTGCTGATAACCGATTTCCCGAGAATAGCTGCTGACAATGCTGTTACCCTTTGTTGCCCGTCAATCAATATTTTTTTACCGGATGAAACGCTACCGTCTTTGAGTCTTACATTGGGATTTCGCCAGGCAATCAAGTAACCAATCGGATAACCATTGTAAAGTGAATCCATTAAGTCACGCACCTTTGAGCTGTCCCAGACAAAAGGACGTTGGATTTCCGGAATTGCGATCTCACCTGAGTTGACCCAGGCTAAAAGTGTTTCAATTAAATGCTGGTTAACAGAGTACTTCTGAGTTTGCATGGTTATATTTTAGTTTATTGCAAAAATCTGCTTACAAAATAGTTGAAACTGTTCGAAAGGCTGACATCATTATGCGGAATTAACAAATATTTCCATGGCTTCCCGCCATTAACATCCGTATAATCCGTTGCATGTTTACAATATTCCAGTGCTGCTTTTGCTTTTTCCCGGACATCGGTTGCGTCAATATCACCTTCTTTCTTTGTTTCAACAAGGTATATTGAATCGGCCGTCTCAACTACGAAATCTGGAGAGTACTGTTTTGAATTGTGCTTCCAGTAAATTCTGAATTGTTTTTTTGCGGGCCGTAACCATTTCAAAACGGCTTTATCTTGTTCAAGAATGATGGAAAAGTCCTTCTCAGTCTTTGAATCGAATTTATAGGAATGATGATAGGCCTTTGAGAATCCACTAAACAAAAGACCGGGTATCAAAGAGGTCGGGGTTATGGTATCTGT